>CAZIWJ010000018.1:0-26742 GCA_964542855.1 uncultured Roseivirgaceae bacterium | reverse complement strand
CTGTTTTACCACTAAACTAGTTTCAAGTTCATCCCCTTTACGTTCGGTATCTTCTATTTTAACCATTGCAGTGTCTACACTATTCTGACTCACCGAATCGTAAGCGACTACCCGGAGTTCCAGACTATCTGGTAACCCTACATCATAAAACCTGATTGTTTCAGCATTATCCACCAGCTGACTTACTAACTTGGTAGAGTCGAATGTATCCGTATTAGTATGTGTTTTTAGAATAGTATATCTGTAATTAGCGAGTGGTTTGTTATACTTTATTTCAAAGTACGGACCACTTTGCCGGGCACTATTCATACTAATGGGCCTTACATCTCTCTTCTGCAACCGTAAATTTATTTCTGAAAGTAACGTATCAGTCGCCTGAAGAGTAATTGAGTCTCCAAGGTATCCGTACGGTTCACCTTTTGATTCTATTTTCAGGTTATTGTTTTCATCGAGATAGCCGAAAAGTCTATAAGTATCTGCTTTAAGGTACTTTAGGCTGTAGCTACCGTCTTCCGCTGTTCGAGTCAGATATTTTGGCTTACTTGTAAAAGCATTGACTGTATCATCAGTTCTGTACAGGCCAACGACAGCGTTTTCAATGGGTTGATTTGTGCCCAAATCCACCACCGATCCACTTAACTCCAATGAATCTATTTGCGAACCGGTACTTACCGCTATAATGATATTTTTTGCCGGATTATTTTCTGTAATATCTTTTATACCTTTATTGAAGTTGAAAGTATAGGTTGTATTATTTTCCAACGTATCGTTTAGAGTGATCCGGACTTCATTTTTTCTGGACTTGATTTCAAATTGCTCTATGGGTGGGTTAATTATGAGTTCTCCATTAAGCTGGGTTGTCTGTACCCATTCGTTAAATACTAATACCAGTTCTTTCTGCTGAAAATTTGTTGCTCCCGTTTCCGGATCTGATCTCACCAGTTTCGGGGCTAATGTATCTTTTGGTCCACCACCTGGCGCTCCACGATTAGCGCAAGAGGTTTGAAAAATAGCAGCTTGTGCACAAAAAAAAAGCCATACTCCAAAGAATATAGCTGTTTTAAAATTGGTCGTCAAAACGTGTACTATTTTATTTACCTAAATATACAATCAATATTGATACATCAGAAGGGCTAACTCCACTTATCCTCGATGCCTGACCAACAGTTTCCGGTCGCGTTGATTTTAACTTTTCTTTTGCTTCTGATGAAATGGATGGAATCTTACCATAATCAATATTTTCTGGTATGCGATAATTCTCCAGTTTTCTCATTCTTTCAACCTGCTCTTGTTCTCTTCTTATGTAAGTATCGTATTTAACCAGAATCTCTGCTTGCTCCTGTTCTTCCCCCCTGTACTTACCAATAGCGTTAACGCCCTTATTGATAAGCAAGTCCTGGATACTTATCTCGGGCCGCTTAAGTAGTTGCAGGGCATTTGTTTTCTCTTTCAAAGTTGCAGTCGATCGGCTTTCTAGTACAGGATTAATTTTTTCTGGCTCAAATTTTAACTTTCCGAGTTCTTCTACAATCTTTTTTACATTCTTTTCTTTCTGCTCAATTAGTCCGTACTGAAAAGCAGATATCAACCCTTCTTTGTAAGCTCTTTCTCCCAAGCGAATGTCGGCATTGTCTTGTCGCATTAAAATTCTGAACTCCGCCCTCGAAGTAAACATACGATAAGGTTCTTCTGTACCTTTGGTTATTAGGTCATCGATTAACACGCCAATGTACGCCTCGTGCCTTTGTAGAATAAAAGGATCTTCTCCTTGAATTTTCTTACTGGCATTTATTCCTGCAATTAATCCCTGGCAAGCTGCTTCTTCGTATCCGGTTGTACCATTTATCTGACCTGCGAAATACAGGTTTTCTACCAACTTAGTTTCCAGCGTTTGCTTTAACTGCGTTGGAGGAAAATAATCATATTCAATGGCATAACCTGGCCTGAATATTTTAGCGTTTTCCAATCCTTTTACTTTCCTGATTGCTTTGAATTGCACTTCATCGGGTAAAGAAGTGGAAAAGCCATTTACATACACCTCTACTGTATTCCAGCCTTCGGGTTCAATGAATAATTGGTGTCGACTTCTCTCTGCAAAGCGATTAATTTTATCTTCTATTGAAGGACAATACCTGGGTCCCGTTCCTTGTATAGCCCCATTAAACATTGGAGAACGGTCGAAGCCTTCCCTCAAAGTATCGTGTACATCTTCGTTGGTGTAAGTAATGTAGCAGCTTCTCTGTATCGATAGGGGCTCCGTATTGAAGAACGAAAACTTTCCCGGTACTTCATCTCCCTTCTGCTCTTCCATCACACTGTAATCTATGGTTCGCCCATCTATCCTTGGAGGCGTTCCAGTTTTCATTCTTCCAGCTTCAAAGCCGATGTTCACCAGATCGTGAGTTATACCGGTAGATGCTCTTTCACCCATCCGGCCTCCTCCAAACTGCTTTTCTCCAATATGTATGGATCCATTCATAAATGTGCCACTGGTTATCACAACAGAATGAGCCTCGATTGTTAATCCCATTCCAGTTTTAACCCCTTCCACCTTACCTTTATTCACCACTATTCCAGTAACCATATCTTGCCAGAAGTCCACATTGGCATTATTTTCTAACAACTCTCGCCAATGTTTACTGAATTCCATCCGGTCGTTCTGAGTTCTAGGGCTCCACATCGCTGGTCCCTTCGATCGGTTAAGCATTCTGAATTGGATGGCAGAACGATCAGATACGATCCCAGACCCCCCTCCTAATACATCAATTTCCCTTATAATTTGGCCTTTAGCAACTCCTCCCATAGCAGGATTGCACGACATTTGCGCTATCTTTGTCATGTCCATTGTTACCATTAACACCTTAGAACCTCTCTTTCCCGCAATGTTCGCTGCCTCGCACCCTGCGTGCCCAGCTCCAATTACAATTAAATCGTATTTTTCCATTCCACTTGTTTTGTGTTCCACGTGGAACCTTTACGCTTGATTAGCTTAGAGGTTCCACGTGGAACGTTTATCGTAATAACTAATGTATTTATCTTCTAACTGCCTGAAAAGGACTTTCTCTTGATTAGAAGAGTCATTGTAACCACATAAATGTAATAAACCGTGTGCAATACAACGTAATAACTCGTTAAAGAAAGGGTCCTTGTGTAAAAGGGCGTTTTCTTTTACCCGGTCAATGCTAATGTAGATCTCTCCTGAAATCAGAACATCACCAGGTTCAGACATATCGAAAGTTATAACGTCAGTAAAATAGTTGTGGTTCAGGTAATCTTGATTTATGGAAAGAAGAAAGTCGTCAGAACAGAAAACGTAAGACAGATAAAAAATGGGGTTGCCTTCCCGTTGCGCTATGGAAGAAATCCAGGGCTTAACTTTTTCAGGATTAAATACTTCAGGGAGACCTACATCAACTGTATTGAACTCGATATCAGTAGCAGTATTCAATATTAATTGATATAAAAAGTAAGAGTAAGAGTTCGGCCACTGTTAGCAAAGTCAACCTCGTCACATAGATTTTTAATGAGGAATATGCCTCTTCCACCAGGGTTGTCTAAATTCTCCGGCGATGTTGGGTCGGGTAAATTACTGTAATCAAACCCACTGCCCTCATCTTCAACGTAGAACTGGATGGCATTTTCCTGAAAAGAAAGAGAAAGCGAAACGTTTTTAGTTGAGTCTGATTTATTGCCGTGTACTATAGCGTTATTCACAGACTCGATAACGGAGATCATAATGTTACCGTAAATATCATCGTCGAGTTGGAAACGATCTTTGGCGTTGTCAATGAAACTTTCAACCAGGCGTAAATTGTCTAAAATTGATGGTATTTGAATGCTAATTGAATCCATGGAGGAAGGGTTAATTTATGCGCTTAAAGTACTCTGTGGCTTCTTTCTTAAAATAAGGATTGAGTTGTAAAGGTACGGTTTTTAACATTTCTATTTCCTTTTCTTTAGAGCGAATATATTCTTCAAAGCTTTTATTGAATTCTTGCTCGTAGTCATCCTTTGCCGTTTCTCCTTTTCTTTCGTCGTCGAGTTCACGTTCCCTGATAGATTTCTCAACTTCCAGTAGTCGGGTAATAATATCTTGTTGTCGTTTAATGGTTTCTCCGTTCAGCTTTTTGTTCACAATGTCTTTTTCCGTTTCTTCCATCATCTCCATTAATTCATCGCCAGTACCTTTACCCCCTTTTTCTTGCGCGTTGGGATCGTTCATTTGCTTTAGTTTTTCCTGCAGGGCTTTTCTTATCTTTTCTTGCTGTGCTGCCAGTTCGGCTAACTTCTGCGATAAAGCCTTTCCCTGTTTACCACTACGTTTAAGCTGCTGAATTTGTTGATTTAATTGTTGCTGAAGTTCACTCATACTTGGAGCATTCTGGTTATTCTGTTGGTTTGGCTGTGGATTACCCATTGCCTCAGCCATTTGCATTTGCATTTGTTGTAGAACATCACTGAGCAGTAAAGCCAGGTTATTAATGGATGTCATGGAAAATTGCTGCTTACTGATAGCCTTAAATTGCTGCCTCTCGCGTAAAGCTCCAATACTTTGGTCCATGTACTCGTTCATTTTTTTAACATTACGAGTAACAATGGGCTGAATCTGGAAAACCCGTTCGGCCAGTGCCAGCAAACTATCTTCAATAATCTGTGCATCATCGATCAGTTTTAACTGCTCTTGCGACAAATCAATGAACCGGGGGTCGTTCTGTTTTACTTCGCGAAACGATTGCATAACCTGCTCCTGGTTAAATGATAAAGTAACCAGGTTATCGAGAATACTCCTGAGGTTGTCCAGGTTTTCCGACATCATTTGCATTTCGCTGCTTTGCTGCATCTGCTTGAGTTTCTCGGCCATTTTTTTCATTTGCTGGGTAGCGTTCTGCTGAGATTTTTTGGCATCTTTCAGCTTATTTTGCTTCAGGTTTTCTCCAGCCTTCTGCTGTTCCTGTTTAATATTCTTCTGCTCCTCATTTAAATCCTGAATAGCATTAGGGTTTTTCAGGTCTTTGTTAATCTCCTGGAGCTCTTCCATTTGTTTCTCGAGTTCTTCAAACTGCTTTTGATTTTCTTCCTGCTCCTTTGCGAGGTCCTGTAAGTCGTCTTTTTTACCCCGCTCCTGGGTTTTATTATTTAGTTCTTCCTGCTTCTTAATATTCTCCTCCAGGTTGTTGTTTACCTCCGACAACTTGTTTTCATACTTCATCCGCTTGAAAAGCTCCAGCGTACGTTCCAGTTCTTCTTCCAGGTTTACTTCTTTCTGATTAATCTTTTCCAGCTTTTCCTGGATCTGTTCAATATCAGAATACTCTTTCATCAATTCCTGCAGCTCATCGTACATTTTACGGGTTTCTTCATCCATGAGCTCTTCCATCAGGTTCTGCAACTGTTCCACCTTTTCTTCCAGGGCTTTATCTTGCGGGCTGAACTGTTCCCGCTTCATATTATTCATCTTACTGAGTTCTTCCAGCTTTTTAATCTCTTCTTCCAGTTGCTGTCTTTTCTTCAATAAGTCTTCAATCCGGCGTTTGTCCTGCCACTCCAGATTTTTCTTTCCCTTTAATCGCTCCTGAATATCCTTCAGTTCCTGGTTGATCTCCCGGGCTTTATCGGTCGTCTCATCTATTTTCGATTCAGCCTCGCGGCTACTTTCATCTAACTGTTCCTGTATTTCGGCTTTACTGGGAACACGAAAATTGTATACCGGAGTACTGGTAGATTTAGGGCCGTTTACCCCATCATTATCCCATACTTTTATAAAATAAGATAAGGAGGCACTCTCTTCCAGGTTTAGGGAGTCAGTATTCCATTCATAGAAAAAGCTCTGGGTATTCTGGTCTGGATTAAAAGAAATAGGGAGCGCCTCGTAATCTTCTTTCCCCGATACCTTGTAAAATAAGCTCACCCTGGAAATTCCATGGTCATCTCTTAAGTTGCCACCAAGAACCAGATAGCGAAATAAGGTGGTATCCTGTAACTGATCGAGAGTTACTTTTGGGAATTCATCCTCAATAACATCAATGAAATAGTTGATGGGTTGCTTATTCTTGCTGTACGTGTTAAGGAGAGATATTTCATATTCTTCCGACCGATCACTGATCCTGCTGAATTTATAAATACCGTTTTCCCCGGCATTTATAGAATAAACAGTATCCTCCTCAAAGTTTATCTGCATGCTGTCGGAGGCAATAGTATTAAACTGCCAGTTAATTTCTGTTCCCTCCGGAATCTGCAGGTTTCCCACGTTATTAAGCCGCTCGTTTTCCAGTTGTAAATAAGAAGGATAATTCAATAATACGCTGAAGTCTTTCAGATTAGGCCGGTCAACTACTCTCACATCGTAATCTTTTGAAAAGTAACCGGCTGCTTTAACCCGAAAGTCTAAATTGCCCTGTAGGTTTTGAAAAGTATGAGTAAAAGATCCGTTTCCATTGCTTTTCAGTTTTATGGATCTGCCGGCAATATCCAGGTAAGCTTTGTCCGGTACCAGCGATCCTTCAATACTTACATCCAGGGTAAAGTCTTCATTCCTGAAAGCCAGCAACTCTTCGTTGGTAACGTTAAAATCAAAAGGAGCTACCGGGGCGTAGGATTTATTAAAGTTAATCAGTCGTTCGCTGCTGGTAGAAAAGAACTGGGGAATCAGGAAAGCAATCAGACCGGTAATCAGGAACAGCGGTAGTAAATACTGCAGAAAGTGAAGGTTCTTTTTAAGATCTATCGCATTGGGAAAAGAAAATATAGAAAGTTCCTGGGTGCGTTGTGAGATAGTGGCTTTTACCAGCTGGTTATCGCTGGTTTGCAGGTTTGCGTTTAACTGAATTACATTCAATAACCGGTCCTGTATTTCCGGAAAAAAGGTGCCAATTTGCCGGGCAGCGTCTTCGTTACTCATTTGATGTTGTTCACTAAACAACCTGAACAGTGGAAGAAGAACCAGCCGAACCAGGCAATACAGAAACAATCCGAGAAAAGAAAAAAATAGGAAAGCACGAAATATCGTTCCCGATTGCAATGAGTACTCGGTAAAGCTGATCACCAGGTAACTTATCCCGGTAATGATAGCAAAAAGAAAAAACCCTTTAATGAACTGATTAAAGTAAAATTTTTTCTTATAGGATCGCAGTTGATCATCTATGTTACGCTGGAAAGAAAATGTATTGGCCATAAATTTAATTTCTTAATTAATGTAGGGTTAGTTCAATCGGGCAGTGATCGGAATGAACAATATCAGATAAAATATTGCTGCTGGTAAGCTCATTTTTTAGTACTGCTGAGGCTAACTGGTAATCTATACGCCATCCTTTATTGCGAGATCGGGCACCTGATCGATAGCTCCACCAGGTATACTGGTTAGCCTTATCGTTAAAATAACGAAACGTATCAACAAAGCCTAGTTCTAAAATCTGATCAAGCCAATTCCTTTCCTCCGGAAGGAATCCCGGGCTGTTTTTGTTCCGTGCAGGATCGTGAATATCAACGGGTTGATGACAAATGTTGAAATCTCCGCAGATTACAGTTTTCCTGAAATTAAGATTCTTCTCAGTGATATAACGATATATATGATCGAGCCATTGCATCTTAATGTTTTGTCTTTCATTACCTGAACTACCGGACGGAAGGTATAAATTTATTATAGTCAAATCCGGATACGTAATTTGTATACTCCTACCCTCTTTATCTATTTCCGGGGCACCTAAACCGAAAACCACTTTTTCAGGCACTGACTTACACAATACTGCCGTTCCGCTATATCCTTTTTTTTCGGCCGGATTCCAGTAACAGGTGTAACCTGCACGGGTAAACAAGTGCTCATTAAACTGATCAGGAGTAGCTTTAATTTCCTGCAAACAAACTGTATCGTAATCCTCACCTACGAGCCATTCTGCAAAACCTTTCCGGATTGCAGCACGAATACCATTTACATTATATGACAAGATTCGGTGTCCCAAAACTGTTCAGTCAAAAGCCCAACCATATTCTTCGATAAAATAATCAATTGCCAGGCCCTTCAACAACTTTTCCTGTTCTGCCAGAGACAGCTTGGGTAACGGTGATATTAGCTTCCAGTGCGGCCAGCCGTCTTCATCGGCACCCTCCAGCTGATAATAACCTACCATACTAAGTAGTTTGCAAACGGCAATATGCATGATATCCTGTTTCTCTTCCTTGGTGAATAACTGGTTACCTTTTCCCAGTTCCTGTACGCCAATTAAAAATAAAACCGCATCTAGCCCTGAGGGTTTTTTAGAAATAACATTTTCCAGTTTCTTTAACAATTGCTGCCACCTTCGGGGTAAGGTTAAATCTTTGCTGTACATATTTTATCTTCCTAAGCAATTTTACTTTTCAACAGTTTATGCATTCTATAAACTAAAGGTATTTACCTTTATTAATCAACTCAATATAACAACACATGATACATGACTTTATTAACCTGCTTTTTCCCAGGACCTGTTTAATTACCAAACAACCGCTTTCCAAACGGGAACAATATATTTCTACCGAAGCCCGATTAAACCTGCCCGTTTTAAGTTACCTGGATTTCAATATTACCCATCTTGTTCACGCTTCCTGGTACCTCGATGAAGCTTATGCGTACATGCCCTACACGAAAGAGTCTGATGTAGGAGTAATACTTCATGCTATTAAATACCGTAATACACCAGAACTGGCAACCACGATTAGCCGGTGGTTTATTCATGAGTGGAAATTATTTAGCTCCCTGGATGTTGATTACGTTGTACCTGTTCCTCTTCATTCCAAAAGGCTAAAAGCCAGGGGCTACAATCAAAGTGCATACATTGCCTGCGAACTTGCAAAAGCAGCTGAGGCACCGCTCGACGAAAGCTTAATCCGCCGCAAAAGAAATACTAAAACACAAACGAAAAAAGAAAAGAGCGAGCGGATAAGAAATGTTGAATGTGCATTTGAATTAACCCAACCGGTAAAGGGAAAACACATTGTGCTGGTAGATGATGTAATTACCACAGGAGCCACAGTCAGCGCCTGTGCCGAAGTGCTGGTAAAAGCAAATGCTGCTTCGGTAAAAGCAGTAGCACTTGCCTTTGCTTTACAATAAAAAACCCTTCGTCGTTACAACGAAGGGCAAAAGTAATAAAGTGTATTTAATGAAATACTTTAGTAATTAGTACCGGCACGGATCATTGCGCAACGGAAACCAATAGTAGAAGAAGCAGAATCCTGGTGCTGATATCTTCGGGTTCCCGGCGATAACCAGTAAGCTACATCCTTCCATGATCCTCCTTTGTATACCCTAAGTTCATCGGTAACCGGAGAATTAAAGTTATCAGAATCATACCCGTACGATCTGCCGGGTTCTCTCTCCGCCGGGTCACGGGTACCGTCGCGACGAATCGGGTTCAGGTCATCGAAGTCCATGAATGATAGCGGACGGTAAACATCAAGTACCCACTCGTTTACATTACCCGCCATGTTGTACAGCCCAAAATCATTGGGAGGGTATTCGTAAATATAATCGGTAATCATGGCACCGTCGTTCAGCTTACCGGCAATACCGGCGTAGTCACCCCGACCCCGCTTGAAATTAGCCAGGAAGTAACCCATTTCCTTTCCGTAAGGGTTTCGGGTTGCATGACCATCCCAGGGGTACAAACGCTGGTTGGTTTGGTTTTCATCTAAGTACTGGGTTCCAATCAGGGCCTGGGCAGCATACTCCCATTCTGCTTCAGATGGTAAACGGAAACCAGGAAGTACCACACCACTTTCTAAAGGAATTCTTTCGCCGGGCTCATAACCTACTTCCAGTTCGGCTTCTTCGGCCAGTTTTGCGTTTACGGCCGCGGTTCTCCAACGGCAGTAATCGTTAGCCTGTCGCCAGCTGATCCCAACAACCGGAAAGTACCGGAAACCGGGGTAACGCAAATAATGGTCTACGTACGGATCATTGTAAGCAAGATCTCTTTTCCATACTGTGGTATCAGGTAGGGCAGCCTCGTACACTTCGTAAGTGGAATCGCGCTTTACATAAAAAAGGTATTCGAGCCAGTGTACGTTAGCAATTTCAGTCTGATCCATGTAAAAGGAAGATACTGTAACGGTACGCTTCATATTGTCGCGACGTTGCAACAAGTCTTCTTCAAGGCTGCCCATTACGGTTCTACCTCCCTCAATGTAAACCATGTTGGGTGCATCGGGCTGGCCCCGGTATTCGTTCAAAGTGAAGTTCCCTTCTACATCGTATTCCAAACCAGTAGCTGAACTGGCTGAACCAGGGTTAACGCTAGTGGGCTGAGTTTTACTACAGGAAAGCAGTAGGAAGGAGCACATTGCCAGTAGTAAACCACTGGCAACAAAATTCTGTGGCATTCTCATAACCTGTTTCGATAAAAGATAATACATAACACAAACACAAAACTACATAATCATTTCGCCAGCACGAAAGTGCGGCTTATCTACAAGATATAACAGTTAACTAATCCGAAAATTATATCAATGTAAGTATTCATTTAATAAAAAAGCTTAAGCCGGCTGGCTGTGAAGTACCTGGTCAAGTATCGCTTTGGCATCAGCAATTCCTGTTACTTTATTCACCACCAGGATAAGCCGCTTTTTGGTATCCTTTAACTGGCTGCGGGTGCTGTTGTTCTGAACAAAACTTAACACCGCTCCGAAAGCATCCGATTGAAAATAGGCATCGTTATTAACTGTCGGAATGTATCCTTTCAGCTTATCGTCCTTGATGGTCAACTTTTCAAATCCCATTTCAACGGCCTTCCAACGCAGCCGTACAGTTTCTATCAAATCTTGTACCGAATCGGGGATCGGACCAAAGCGATCGCGCAGCATGTTAGAAAATTCCGATAATTGTTCTTCTGTTTTGAGGTTATCGAGCTTGGAATATAACGATAAACGCTCAGAAGTATTGGATACATACGAATCAGGGATCAGCATTTCCAGGTCGGTTTCAATCATACAATCGGTAACCAGCAGTTTAGAAGTATCGGCTAACTCATGCTCAAATAAATCCCTGAATTCGGTTTCTTTTAATTCCTGAACGGCTTCATCCAGGATTTTATGATACATTTCAAAACCGAGGTCGTTAATGAATCCGCTTTGCTCGGCACCCAATAAATTACCGGCACCCCGGATGTCCAGGTCTCGCATAGCCACCTTAAACCCATCGCCTAAATCGGAAAAATCTTCCAGCGTACTTAATCGCTTCCGGGCTTCAGAGGTTAAACCGGTTACCGGCGGCGATAACAGGTAACAAAATGCTTTTCGGTTAGAACGACCCACCCGTCCTCGCATCTGGTGCAAATCTGACAAACCAAACATATGGGCATTATTAATCATAATAGTATTGGCGTTCGGAATGTCCAGGCCGGATTCTATAATATTAGTAGATACCAGTACATCTTTATCTCCGTCAATAAATTGCATCATTACTTTTTCCAGCTTCGGACCTTCCATTTGTCCGTGAGCAATTCCAATGCGGGCCTCGGGAACCAGTCGTAATATAATGTTAGCCACGGCTTCAATATCGTTAATTCGGTTGTGCACGAAAAAAACCTGGCCGCCCCTTTGTAATTCGTAACTCACCGCATCGCGAATAATTTCTTCGTTAAAAGTATGTATTTCTGTACTAACCGGCTGGCGGTTGGGCGGCGGCGTGGCAATAACACTCAGGTCGCGCGATCCCATCAGGGAAAAATGAAGAGTTCGGGGAATGGGAGTAGCCGTTAGGGTTAATACATCTACATTTACCCTCATTTCCTTTAGCTTATCTTTCACCTTTACACCGAACTTTTGCTCTTCGTCTACAATGAGTAATCCCAGGTCATTGAACTGAACGTCTTTATTCACGATCCGGTGCGTTCCAATGAGGATGTCAATTTTGCCGTCGGTAACCGATTTCAGAATTTCTTTAATCTGTTTATTACTCTTAAAGCGGTTAATGTATTCCACCCGAACCGGGAAATCAGATAAGCGCTCGGCAAAGGTGCGGTAATGCTGGGCGGCAAGAATAGTTGTGGGCACCAGTACAGCTACCTGCTTGCCATCAGTTACTGCTTTAAAAGCAGCACGAATGGCCACTTCAGTTTTACCAAACCCTACATCGCCGCAAACCAGCCGGTCCATCGGATGCGATTGCTCCATGTCTACCTTCACGTCCTGGGTAGCCTGTGCCTGGTCGGGGGTATCTTCATATAAAAAAGAAGACTCCAATTCGGCCTGTAAATAACTATCGGATTTATAAGGAAAACCATTAGTAGATTTACGCTTGGCGTATAAACTAATTAGGTCCTTTGCTATATCCTTTACCTTTTTCTTGGTTCGCTTCTTTTTATTTTCCCATTCCTGCGAACCCAGTTTGCTGATTACCGGTGGCTCTCCCTCTTTTCCGCTGTATTTCGATATTTTATGAAGCGACTGAACGCTCATATACAATAAGTCGTCATCCCGAAATACAATGCGGAGCGATTCCTGCTCCCGGCCGCCTACTTCAACTTTCTCCAACCCGGCAAAACGACCAATTCCGTAATCTACGTGAGTAATGTAATCACCTGGTTGTAAGGTGTTTAGCTCTTTCATCGTCATGGCTTTCGACCGGGTAGAGCGGTCCTTAGACTTATACCGGTGAAAGCGTTCGAAGAGCTGGTGGTCGGTGAAGCAGGCAATGCGAAGGCTATCGAAACTAAACCCTTCCCGAAGGGAAACATTCAGGGGTTGAAAGCCAACATTCGGATCCAGTTCTTCCAGTATGGTATACAGTCGGTTAATCTGCTTCTCTGAATCGGCAGCAATGATGTTGGAATACCCCCTGAGCTGGTTCTCGTTGAGGTGCTCAACCAGCAAATCGAAATTTTTATTGAATGAAGGTTGCGGCTCTGTTTCAAAATTCACCACCCTGGAGTTCCTGATATTAAAACGGCTTCCAAATTCAATCTTGGTAAATGCATCGGTGGAGTTGGAAAAAGATACCGGGGTTTCGTAAAGTTCGTCCGGTGAATTAACCGTTGTGGTTTCAGCCGATTTACTCAGGATGGTTTCAAAATGAGCAACTGCCCGCTGGTAGGCCGTTTCAATGGTATCGAGAGTGAGTTCAAAGTCTTTAATCCACAACAGCGTATCTTCGGCAATGTAACTGAGCAACGACTGCCGCACCTCGTTCAGCAAACGGGTTTGTACATTGGGAATAATGTGAATGTTATTCAGGGTTTTTTCCGAAAGCTGGGAAGTGGGGTCGAAGGTGCGAATGCTTTCCACTTCGTCGCCAAAAAGCTCCAGCCGGTAAGGTAAGTCGTTGGCGTAGGAGTAAATGTCTATAATGCCACCACGCACGGCAAACTGACCGGGTTCGTAAACAAAATCAGTTTTTTCGAAATCGTAACTCACCAGGAACTCGGTTAAAAAAGCAGTGTCCAGTTCGTCTTCTACTGAAACGGAAAACGTGTTCTTAACTAGCGACTGTCGGTTAATTACTTTTTCAGTGAATGCTTCCGGATAGGTTACAATCAGCAAACCTTCATTATCAACCTGGTTAATCCGGTTTAGGATTTCAGCCCGCATCAGCACATTGGCGTTTTCCGTTTCATCGTGCTGGTAAGGTTTTTTGTAGGAGGTTGGGAATAATAATATATCCTTCCCCGGCATCAGGTTTTGTAAATCATTCTGGAAATAAGCCGCTTCTTCCCGGTCATGCATCACGAATAACTGGGTGAGCTGGGGAAATTGCTGCTGAAGTACCGCTACGGTTACGGCATCGGAACTCCCCGACAAACCTTTTGCCTGTATTTTTTTTTCTTTTTGCTTAATGTAAGAAGCCAGTAGGGCAATAAGGCTATCGTCTTTGTATAAAGAAATAAATTCGGGAGTATTCACTAAAAGATTATTAATTACGATATTGAGATATACTCAATACTAGGTTTAGGAATTGTTGTTTAAAGTTAGCGAATTTATAAACCAATGCGCTTCTACAATGGTTCTAAAGAAACTTGCTTATTCGTTACGAGTTGAAAAATGGTACAAACGCTGAAGTAAAGTTGTTATGCGGAAACAAAACAAAAGTTCGGAAAAAGAACACTCTAATTTAAGCTTCTCGGATATCGAGAAGATACATCCGCATAAAATGTTGCTTTATTTATCACTTATAGGAAGCAGCCTGATTTTTCTATTCATGATTGTAGCCTTTGCGGTGAGTCGTACCAGCACCACTCTTTACGATGAAATAGCCATGCCTAAGGCTTTCGTGGTTAGTATAATTCTTCTTTTGTTATCGAGCTTTACGGTTTACCGAATTTTGCCTGCTTTCAGCGATGATAACATGAAAGCGGTGCGAAGCACGCTAGGGTTTACCCTGGCCCTCGGTATTGCCTTTGCCCTGAGCCAGTATATCGGCTGGTTGGAACTGGCCCAGCAGGGAATTTATTTAAGCGGCGAAGTTTCAGGAGCCTACCTTTACGTAATATCAGGCCTGCATGCCCTGCACGTACTGGGAGCCATCAGTTACGTTGCTATCCTTTTGTTCCAGGTGAACCAGGCCGTACAGGACCCGGTAAAGGGATTAATTATGTTTACTTCTCCGTACCAACGCATAAAACTGGAAATGTTAACGGTCTTCTGGCACTACATCGACGTGCTGTGGATAATCCTGTTTATTTATTTCTTGTTTACGTTTAAATAATAAGCCAGTCGGTTCCCTGATATTAATAAATTTTCTTCAGGCACCTGTTTCATGTCGGGCGCCGGTATGCCTTTTCCGAAACTTTCACGGGGGTTGGTGAATACGAACGCCTCATTCCATAAATTTTCACTTATGCATTGTTCAAGGGTAAAACGGCCGCCTTCTACAAACAGGGAATGCACCGATTGGTGAAACAGATCATCGAGAACTGCACGAATAAAGCGGGTGGGCTGTTGGGCCGGTACGTTCAGGTGCCGGTAGGTTACAAATTCACCATCAGCCTGAAGGGTATCTTCTCCGGTGTGGTATACGATAGTAGGTAAACCATCAGCAAGTAATTTGCTGTTTGCAGGAACCCTAAGGTGCGGATCAATTAAAATACGCAAGGGGTTTGCTCCCGACCAGTCTCTTACGGTAAGGGCCGGATCATCGTAAACGGCAGTGGACGCTCCAACCAGGATCGCCTGGTGCTCTCCCCGCCATTTGTGCACCAGCCTACGCGACAAAGAATTACTAATCCATTTGGAAGATCCGTCTTCACGAGCAATAAACCCGTCGCCGGTCTGGGCCCACTTTAGGGTAATATAAGGTAACTGATGCTCCATGGCGTAAAGAAAAAAGCGGTTCATTCGTCTGGCTTCTTCTGCCAGTAAGCCCGTATCTACTTGTATGCCAGCACCTTTTATACGTTCAACACCTCTTCCGGCAACCAGTGGGTTAGGGTCGGTGCAGGCAATAACTACCCGACTTACCTTTTTCTGAATTAATAAATCGGCACAGGGTGGTGTTTTGCCATAATGCGAACAGGGTTCCAGGGTAACGTACACCGTGCTGCCTTCCAGTAACTGATCATCGCCAACCTGCTTAACTGCATTCACTTCCGCGTGTGCACCCCCGTATTTGCGGTGCCATCCTTCGCCAATAATGGCTTCTCCTTTCCGGATAACGCATCCTACTTTCGGGTTAGGAGCGGCTTCAACTCCCAACTTTGCCAATTCAATCGCCCTGCGCATGCAATGGAAATCGAAACTATCCATACTTTTGCAATTATCGTTTTAACGTTCCAAATTCAATATACAATGGATCAATAGCATAATAACAAGGCGTGGAAGGAAACCATTACGGGCTGGAAAAAATCAACAATGCAAAGCAGCTATTCAGTGTAGTAACTGAAAGCCTGAAGTTATATGCAGACGGCACAGCTAGAGAGAACACTGAAGCCATTGCTATTGCCCGCTGGCTGCTGGAAGATATCGGGGTAAAGCACCAGCAAGTAATGATGCAAAACAATATAGAATTAACGGGTAACGATATTCAGCACCTAACGAGTAACCTGAATCAGTTAGCCCGGCATAAACCGGTTCAGCAGGTTACGGGATACGCCTGGTTTTACAACCGAAAATTCCGGGTAAATGAAGCGGTATTAATTCCCCGCCCCGAAACGGAAGAGTTAGTATATCAAGCCATTCAGCAGATTCCTGCATCTGAAACCGTTAAAATTCTCGACGTTGGTACGGGTAGCGGTTGTATAGCCATTACGCTGGCACTGGAACTTAAGCAGGCCGAAGTTTGGGCCGTTGATGTTAGCAAACCGGCCCTGGAAAAAGCTCGTGAAAATGCATCCCTGTTAAATGCACCGGTTTCATTCCAGGAGTACGATGTGCTCGGTTACGGTAAGGAAGGTGACCCCGGAATGAATGCAAAGCAGTTCGATGTTATTGTCAGCAACCCTCCTTATATTACGTTTGAAGAACAAAATTTTATGCAAAAAGAAATTATAGCTTACGAGCCTGCGCAGGCTTTGTTTGTTAGCAATGAAAATCCACTGGTTTTTTATGATGCAATAAGTACTTTTGCAAAACAACTATTAGTATCAGGAGGGAAACTTCTTGTTGAAATTCATGAACAGCAGGGAGCCGCAGTACAATCCTTACTCGTGAGCAAAGGCTATCAGCAGGTGGCTGTTTTAAAAGATCTGTTCGGCAAAGATCGTATCGTACAGGCCAGTTACAAAAAATAAACCGGTAGAAGCATTGGAGAATATATTTCCGATTTTTGATCATATTCTTAAACGTGAGGAAAAAGAACACCTCTTAAACCAGAAGGGAACGGTGGTTTGGCTACTGGGCCTTTCAGGTTCCGGTAAAAGTACGCTGGCCAGGGCGCTGGAAAACAGCTTGCACCAGCAAAAAATTCTTACTCAATTGCTCGATGGTGATAACCTGCGGGTTGGCGTAAATAATAACCTGGGGTTTTCCGAACAAGATCGGCAAGAAAACTTACGCCGGGCAGCCGAGGTAGCCAGGCTATTTGCCAATTGTGGGATAGTTACTATCTGCTCGTTTATTAGTCCTACTCACGTAAGTCAGCAAAAGATAAAATCAATTGTCGGCAAAGATCAGTACTACGAAGTATTTATCGATTGCCCGGTTGAAGTTTGTGAAGAACGCGACGTGAAAGGGTTGTACGCCAAAGCCCGCCGGGGCGAAATTCCCAACTTTACCGGAATCAGCGCCCCCTTTGAAGAGCCTGAACAGCCTAACCTGGTGCTGCCTACCCATCGCCAATCGGTAGAAGAATGCACAGAAATACTTGTAAAAGAGGTACTTAGTAAAGTACAGATACCAAAACCGCAATAATTTTTGCATGCAATAACTAGCGTATGAAGTCATACAATTTAACTCATCTCGAACAACTCGAATCGGAGGCCATCTTCATTATGCGCGAAGTAGCTTCCCAGTTCGAGAATCCCGTACTACTGTTTTCCGGGGGGAAAGACTCCATCACCATGGTGCGCCTGGCCCAGAAAGCGTTCTGGCCGGCTAAAGTTCCTTTCCCGCTCATGCACATCGATACCGGGCACAACTTCGATGAAACCATTCAGTTTCGCGATCGGCTGGTACGCGATACCGGGGCCGACCTGATTGTAAGGTACGTACAGGACTCGATCGACCAGGGTAAAGCCGTGGAAGAGAAAGGGCCAAACCCCAGTCGTAACGGTTTGCAAACGGTTACTTTACTCGAAGCCATTGAAGAAATGAAGTTCGACGCTGCGCTCGGTGGTGCCCGTCGCGACGAGGAAAAAGCCCGCGCAAAAGAACGCTTTTTCTCGCACCGCGATGAGTTTGGCCAGTGGAATCCTAAAAATCAGCGTCCCGAACTGTGGAATATGTTCAACGGCAGAAAGCAACCCGGTGAGCATTTTCGGGTATTCCCGCTCAGTAACTGGACTGAAATGGATGTATGGCAGTATATCGCCAAAGAAAACATCGACATTCCAACCATTTATTTTTCTCATGAACGCGACGTGGTTGAGCGCGACGGTATGTTGCTGGCCAAATCGGAATTTATTACGCTGATGCGCAATGAAGAGTACCAGAAAAAAGTGGTAAGGTTCCGCACCGTTGGTGATATGACCTGTACCGGGGCCGTAGAATCGGGCGCCAGCTCGCTGGAGGATATTATTCAGGAAGTGGCAGCTGCGAAAATTACCGAACGGGGAGGTAGAGCCGACGACAAACGCTCGGAAGCCGCTATGGAAGACAGAAAGAAACTGGGTTACTTTTAATTAAAAAACGCATGGAAACTACCGACGCAGATAAATATTTGGAAATGGACCTGCTACGCTTCACTACTGCCGGAAGCGTAGACGACGGCAAGAGTACACTGATTGGCCGGCTGCTATTCGACAGCAAGGTGATTTTTGAAGATCAACTGGATGCCATTGAAAAGAGTAGCTCTAAAATTGGCGACGGAAGCATTAACCTGGCCTTACTCACTGATGGGCTACGCGACGAGCGCGAACAAGGAATTACAATTGATGTAGCCTACCGCTATTTCGCAACCCCCAAACGTAAGTTCATCATTGCCGATACCCCGGGCCATGTTCAGTACACCCGAAATATGGTAACCGGTGCTTCAACCGCTAACCTGGCTATTGTGCTGGTCGATGCCCGTAATGGGGTGGTTGAACAAACCTGCCGGCATGCATTCATCGCTTCCTTGCTTGGAATTAACCACCTGGTCCTTTGTGTAAACAAAATGGACCTGGTAAACTACGATCAGGAAGCTTTTGAGAAGATAAAGGATGATTTTGCCGATTTTAGTTCCAAGTTCGACATTCCCGACATTCAGTACATTCCGCTTAGCGCCCTAAAAGGCGATAACGTGGTAAACAAATCGGAAAATATGCCCTGGTACCAGGGGGCCAGCCTGTTATACACGCTGGAGAATGTTCAGATTGCCGGCGACTATAACCACGTGGATAGCCGGTTGCCGGTGCAACGGGTTATCCGGCCGCAAACTGATGAATTTCACGATTTTCGCGGTTACGCGGGCCGCATAGCTGGTGGAATATTTAAGCCGGGCGATGACGTAATGGCGCTACCCTCCGGCCTGACGTCTAAAATTAAAACTATTTACGATTTCAACCAGGAAGTAGAAGAGGCCTTTCCGCCCATGTCGGTATCGATGACGCTGGAAGACGACCTGGATATCAGTCGCGGCGACATGCTGGTGAAACCCAATAACCAGCCTGAAGTGGCCCAGGATGTGGAATTAATGATTTGCTGGCTAAACCCAAAAGCGTTGCAGATAAACGGTAAGTATGCGCTACGCCATACCACCAAAGAAGTTCGGTGCATCGTGAAAGAAGTGCTTTATAAAGTTAACATCAATACGCTGCACCGGGTGGAAGACGATATCAGTATTAACCTGAATGATATTGGGCGAATCCGGATCCGTACCACCGCACCCATCATGGTAGATAGCTACCGCAAAAATCGTTATACTGGAAGCGTTATCCTCGTCGATGAGTTTACCAATGAAACGGTAGGTGCCGGGATGATTATTTAATAATCGGCCTGTTGAAATTCATCAAGACGAGAAGACGATTGTTTTCAACATGAATTGTTTTGGCATCGCTGAGGTAAGTGCCTGAAACTTTATCCTTTGGGCTGCGAAGTATAATTTAATCGCTGGCTGCACTGTACCTCACTAATTTTATCTGCCATAGGGTCAGGCAGAGCTAACGTTGCTCTTAAAAATTAACTCATCCCAACAACTAAATCTAGAATTTTCGTCAACAAAAACAAGATTTCAACAGGCTTTAAGTGGCCCTCAACGTTAAAATAACCTGTAAGGGCTGGCCTTTGTGTCAGCCCTTTTTGGTTTACTCATGCTTTAAAGCAGTTTACTTATAAACAGCTTTTCATGAAACAGGTACGTACAGAATTGCTTCTCTGCGATTACCTATCGGCCCCCAGGTAAAAAATAGCTGCCAGGTTACCGTTCAACGCTCCCGTTAGATGAAAAAAAGCTATTGTTTCCCCTGCTACCGCTACCGATAATTATCGGGTAGTTGCCGATGAATAAAGGTGCTGATACTTGCTCTTCGTTACACTTTAAAAGGGATCTTACCCCGTTTTTTCATTGTTGAATTTACATCTATACCTTTTTACATTTAGGAATTAATAAAACTTTCCACGTGGAGCATTAATTTGTTAATCATCCCGTTCAATGAGGGATTTTACCTCTTCAAAGCGTTCAGGTGTATCAACATCGAGAGCGCCATCAGGAAAATCTATGGCTACCACACCCGGATACTGGTTAATGATTTTTCTTGCCCCCTGATCGCCTTTGCTTCTTAACAAAAATGGAAATAGCGAATGATGAAAATACACCGGTACGGCGTTGAAACCCGAGTAGCGGGAAGCTACAACCGGCAGGCCGGTTTCCTGGTGCTTTTGGTACAGGGCCAATAAATGGCTTGCAGTAAGCAGGGGCTGATCGCATAACATCACAACCGCGCCATCGAGGCCCTGAAAGTTTGCCTGTTCTATGCCATATCTTACCGAACTGCCCATACCCTCCTGCCAGCCGGGGTTTTCAACGATAATAATATCTTCAGATGTAGGGATTTCTTTACGAATTAATTCGGCATTTGCTCCCAATACGATGAGTAGTGGTTTAAACTGTTCGGCAGCCAGGGCAGTATCGATAGCCCGGCGAATCAGGGTTTGGTTGTTTATTTTTAATAGCTGCTTCGGGCTTCCCATGCGGGAAGACGATCCGGCAGCTAAAAGTATAATACCGGTGCTGTTCCTTTGCATGGTATTTTGTAATTTAACTGTTCCTGGAATTTAATTTAACAGAATTAACGAATATGCCAACGCTACATGCTACTGCTCTGGAAAGTAAAAAAGCCCAGTTTCAACTCCCCGAAAACATTACCTACCTCAACTGTGCCTACATGGGGCCGCTTACCCGTGAGGTGGAACAGGCAGGTATACGCGGGCTAACTATGAAAAGAGTGCCTACCCGGTTCACTCACCAGGAGTTTTTTGAAGATGCCGATGAGGTTCGCAAGCTTTATTTACCCATTATTAACGCATCCGACCCGCAACGAGTAGTAATCATTCCTTCGGTTTCGTACGGTATGGCTATCGTAGCCAGGAATACACCGATAAAGGCCGGGCAGGAAATTCTTACGCTCCACGAACAGTTTCCCAGTAATATGTACGCCTGGAAAGAACTGGCCAACGAAAAAGGAGCTACCGTTAGGGTAGTTGATGCCCCGAAAGGAACCGCCAACCGGGGAGCCCGCTGGAATGAAAGCATCCTGGAAGCTATTACAGAAAAAACAGCCCTGGTGGCTTTGGGACATATTCACTGGGCCGACGGTACGCTGATTAACCTGGAAGCCATCCGGGAAAAAACCTGGAAAGTTGGCGCTAAACTCGTTATCGATGGTACGCAATCGGTGGGGGCTTTACCTTTCGATGTGCAGAAAATTCAGCCGGATGCCCTGGTTTGTGCAGCCTACAAGTGGTTAATGGGGCCTTATGCCATTGGACTGGCTTACCTGGGCGAAGCCTACGATAATGGTAAGCCGTTAGAAGAAAACTGGATTAACCGGTTGCACAGTGAAGATTTTACCAACCTGGTAAACTACCAGGATGAATACCAACCCAAAGCCCTGCGGTACGAAATGGGGGAACGCAGCAATTTTATTGGCCTGCCAATGCTTATCCAGGCGCTGAAACATATTAATGAGTGGCAGGTAGATCGAATTCAGGATTATTGCTACCGCATTAGCCAGTCGGCCGTACAGCAATTACAAAATGAAGGGTTCTGGATTGAAGAGGATAATTTCCGGGCGAAACACCTGTTCGGCATCCGTTTGCCCGACGCTAAAGATATGAATCAGGTGAAGAAAGCCCTGGAAAGAGAAAATATTAAAGTATCGGTAAGAGGAAACGCCATTCGCGTTTCCCCTCACCTGTATAATGATGAAGCAGATATGCTGAAACTGGCCAATTGCCTGGTTTCAGCTTAACTGGCCTGCAACCAATATTTACAGCTTGCTTAACATTGCCTGCTGCTTCAATTCTTCTTCGTAGTCTTTGTTAGCTCCTTTCAGCTCACGTACTTTATCAACATTAAACGTATAAGTGTAATAGCTTACTGTTCCAACGAGTGGAAGCAGGAGTAAACCCCAGGCCTGGCCCAGAAAGTTAAGGGAGATTAAAAGTATAGAAAGAATCGCGCTGGCGATGTAGATGAGTTTCTTTGTATCAGTATTCATAACAGTGCAAATTGTTCTTGAAAGATTCTAGTTTACACTTGCACCGTTACAAATACTGTTCCCTTTTACCGATTATTTATATTTTTTTCAGAAAAAACGTTATTCGAGCGATCAATATCGGCCATGCGGCCACTGGGATCAATTGCTATTTCAGCGATTTCTTCCCTGGGCCGGTCAATGGTAAAGGTATAATCGGGGTAAACCCAGCCGAAATCCGGCAGTACAGTCCGCTCAGTATCTTCGTACTCATTTGGCTTCTCACCCCGCATCATTATGAGGGGAGTGTAAAATAACTCTTTGCTGCCGTCGGTGTAGGTAACCATGATATCGAGCGGCATGGGCATGTAGCCAATTTTATCGATGGTTACTTCGGTACCATTACCTTCAGCCGACACCGACCCTACCCCGTAATCCAGGGTGTGGGTAGTGTTAATCCAGTATTCCAGGTACCAGTCTAGCTCCACCCCGGATTCCTTTTCCATTACCCGCTTAAAATCGGTAGCATTCGGGTGCTTAAATTTCCAGGTGTTAAAATAGCGTCGCATGCCGCGCTCAAACGTTTCGCGGCCCACAATGTAACTCAGCTGATGAAGAAAAATGGCCCCTTTGCCGTATGAACCGGTACCATAAGC
Organism: uncultured Roseivirgaceae bacterium; assembly: GCA_964542855.1. GTDB lineage: Bacteria > Bacteroidota > Bacteroidia > Cytophagales > Cyclobacteriaceae > CAZIWJ01. The sequence goes on along the minus strand of CAZIWJ010000018.1, from coordinate 3,854 downwards.
CCGGTTGGTTACAAAATGATCGGAGTGCGTGGTCAGTGGCTCTTCTTTGCCCGACTCGGCCAGCGCAAAATATCCCCGGTAAGTACCTTCGTAAATATCGGTCTCTAAACTAATGTCTTCACCACTGTTTACATACGATAATGTTCTTCGGGTGGCATAACTGGTAAAGCCTTCGTCCATCCAGGCGTATAAGCTTTCGTTCGTACCCAATACACCCTGGTACCAGCTGTGGAAAGCCTCATGAACGGTTACGCCCAGTAAACTGCGAAAAAGCCGGTGGCCGGTAATAAGCGTAGACATTGGGTATTCCATACCACCATCGCCTCCTTGCACCACGGAAAACTGGTTGTACGGGTACTTTCCGAACGTTTTATTCATAAACTGAAAGGCTTCAACTGCAACCCCCGGAAGCTTTTGCCAGTTTTTCACCAGGGAATCGGTCTGGTAAAAAAAGTGCAGCAGTGGGCCATCAGGCACCTGGGCCGTAGTGTGCACATAATCCGGATCGGCACCCCACATAAAGTCGTGCACGTTAGGGGCAACAAAGTGCCAGGTAAGTTTATCGCTATCCGGTCGGTCAGGTTCCTCGCCCTCAGGCAAATAGCCATGCCCGATTTCTTCCGGGTTTTGCAAATAACCGGAACCGCCGATTACATAAGAAGAATCAATGGTAATTTTCACGTCGAAATCGCCCCATACCCCGTAAAATTCGCGGGCAATGTACGGGTTGGCGTGCCACCCCTCGTAATCGTACTCGCATAACTTGGGGTACCATTGCGACATGGAATATTCTATGCCTTCGGCATTATCGCGACCCGAACGACGGGTTTGCAGGGGCACCTGGGCTTTGAAATCCATATTAAAGGTGGTTTGTTCTCCCGGCAAAATGGGTTCAGCCAGGGTTACTTCCAGTATGGTTCCAACTACTTCGTAATCGAGCGGTTTACCGTCCTGGGAAAGGGAGTTAATTTGCTGAAAGCCCTGCTCGCTTTCATCGTAGCCCAGAATTTTATCGCCAATCTTCCGGCTGGGGTCTTCAATAAGCCGGTTGTGTACATCCATCATACTACCGGGCTGAAAAGCATTAAAATACAGGTGGTAGAATACTTTGTTCAGGGTATCGGGCGAGTTGTTGGTATACTCGATTTCCTGCGTGCCGGTAAATTGATTGGTTTCCACATCCATATCAATTTCCATGGTATACTTCACCGCTTGCTGCCATCGCTGATTGGCCGGTTTAGCCTGGCCGAAAGCAGCGCCGTTGAACAGGCAGCAAAGGATCATAAAAAGGGTTGCTTTTTTCATGCGTAGCGTTCTATTGGTTGAATATATAATGAAAAAGAGTCAGGAATGTTACTTCCACACTATCGCACAATACTATTTTGGTATATTTGTGCGGTATTCCGGCAAAATAAGGGGAACAACCGGATTAGAAAAATTAACCTGACCCAACCAATGCAAAAGAAGAACATATTAATAACCGGAGGCGCCGGGTTCATCGGCTCGCACGTTGTACAGCTTTTTGTTCAGAAGTACCCCAATTACCAGATCGTTAATTTAGATGCCCTCACTTACGCCGGAAACCTGGAAAACCTGAAGGCGGTAGAAAATGCGGAGAATTATACCTTTGTAAAAGGAAATATCACCGATGAGGAGTTCATCAACAAGTTATTTAAGGAACATCAGTTCCATTCGGTAATTCACCTGGCGGCCGAATCGCACGTGGACCGCTCCATCCTCGATCCCATGGCCTTCATCAAAACGAACGTGATGGGTACAGTTAACCTGCTGAACGCCGCCCGCAAAACCTGGCAGGACGATTATGCCGATCACTTCTTTTACCACATTTCCACCGACGAAGTGTACGGATCGCTGGACGACGGCGGGTTTTTCCTGGAAACCACGCCTTACGATCCCCAATCGCCCTACTCAGCTTCTAAAGCCAGCTCCGATCATTTCGTTCGGGCGTATCATAACACCTACAAGCTGCCGGTAAAAATTAGCAACTGCTCTAATAATTACGGGCCGTACCAGTTTCCGGAGAAGCTCATTCCGCTGATCATCAATAACATTAAAAATAGCAAACCCCTGCCGGTTTACGGTAAAGGAGAAAATATCCGCGACTGGCTGTACGTGGTAGACCACGCCCGCGCCATCGATGTAATTTACCACCAGGGAAAAGTCGGGGAAACGTATAACATCGGCGGGTTCAACGAAAAACAGAATATTGAGGTGGTAAAATTCCTGTGCCGTACCATGGATAACAAACTGGGCCGGGAGCCGGGCACCTCGGAAAAGCTAATTACCTACGTTACCGACCGGGCCGGCCATGATTTACGCTATGCCATCGATGCAAGTAAGCTGGCTAACGAACTGGGCTGGAAACCGTCTTTACAATTCGAGGAAGGGATGGAAAAAACGGTAGACTGGTACTTACAAAATACCGACTGGCTGCAGCATGTAACCAGCGGGGCTTATAAAGAATACTACGAAAAGCAGTATTCGCGCTAATAGAATAATATCTGTCGCATATCACAGGTAAATTCAACCGTACCTGGTTAGCAAGAATAGCCACAACATGGCAGCGGGTAGCATTTTATACTGGTGCAACCATACTGCCCGCGCTTTATCTTGTGCTACCACCTCACCCCATATCTTATCCCGGCCGAACAGCCGAACAGGTAAATGCGATGGCGGGTGTCGAGGCTGGTATCGATCATCAGCACGGAAACGTGTGGAGTGAATACCAGTTGCCATCGGTTGGCAATATCGAACTGGTTGGCAAAACCGAGGCGGACAAACGAACGCGATTTAAACGTATTGCGGTCCGGGTGCGTGGTATTCATCCAGAATACGCCCAACTGCACGTTCGGACTCAGCGTGTAGGCCTTGTTCCGCACCAGGTCCAGCTCCGATTGAATGTTCCACTGGTATAATTGCAACCGGTTAGTGGCAAACCGTTCCCGGATCACCCGGTTCAGGTTTGGATTAACTCCAGTGGTCATGTTGGCCTCCAGCGTGTTCAGCCGAAACCCCGTGCCTATTTTCCACAGGCCTAACTGGTGAATAATGTTCAGTTCAAGTGGAAAACTAAAGGCTTTGGGCGATTGCAGCGCAAAAGTCTGATCGTCAGTAATCAGGGCCGTCCGATAGGCCGAATAGGAACGCCAGAAACCGAATGATGCACCGGAAGAAAACTCGAAAAAGGTGTTTACTTCCTTGTATTGTGCCCTGGCAGAATGGCCGGTTGCCAGCACACAACACAGGCAGAACAGAATAGGTAACCGGTACTTCATTTTGGGGAGGTTTAACCGGAATATAATAAAAACCTGTAAACGATCAGATGGAACTAGCCAGATTAATTTTTCGGATGTAAGGGCTTGCTAAAACTTTATCCTTTGGGCTGCAAACTTCCCCTAAATTGCGGTATTGTACTTCACCAATTTTATCTGCCGTAGGGCCGGGCGAAGTCAGGTTAACTGTGCCCTCAAAAATTGGCTTGTTCAGCAATTAAATTTTGAATTTTCGCCAACAGAAACAACATTTCAACAAGTGCCAAAAGCTGCGCAAATTTATGTATAATCTACTCCCTAAAGCGAGCGGCATCGATGATCGACCACAGGTGGATGATCCAGCCTAACAGGAATATCCATAATATACCCGCCAGCACAAACTGAATAGCAGCAGGCCAGAAACGGCCCTGAAGTAGCTGGCCCAGCCCCGGAATAAAGAAACTGGCCAGTGCGGCGATAACATTTCCGGTAGAACCTTGTCCAGACATATAATTAATATAATTAGTATTCTTTAATTAGAGTAAATACGGCTTATCAGTAGCCGGCTTTTAAATATCATTA
>CAZIWJ010000017.1:0-26759 GCA_964542855.1 uncultured Roseivirgaceae bacterium | reverse complement strand
TCCTCCCAACGCGGAGTTGGTAAATAAGTCTTTTCTGCCGTCCAGATTATAATCTTTGAGTATTAGCCAGCCGTCGATATCTTCAGGAAGGGTATATTCAAAACCAGGATGGTAAACATAGGTACTGTTCTGGTAAATGAAGGTACTGGCTTTGTTAGTGGTGCGATCAAATATCACCCAGTCTTGCGTTCCGTCACCATTTAAATCAATGCTGCTGTGTTGGGCAGCATTAATTCCACCTGCCCATGCATTTTGCAACACTCTGCCTTCTGCCCGCACCGGAATATCCAGTTTATAATACAGTTGAGCATATGATGCTCCTGTAATGAGGGAAAAGAAGCTCGTTAGCAGTAGTGGTTTCAGGAACATAACATCTTTTTCTTGCTAACACCCGCGCAAATGAATTAGTGTGTGGCTTTTACAAAAAAAGCCGGAATTGCGTTCCGGCTTTGTAAATCAGTTAGTTTTACGACCAATCAGATTGAGCCCTGAAGGATGCTGTTGTAGCGTTCCGTATCTTCCAGTACACTAACGGCTTCCAGAATTACCGGATCATCGTCGAAAGAAGCTTCTGTAGTTCCTTCTTGAAGGAAATAGCGGGAGGCTAACTCTTCCTCAAGTTGCTCTACAATCTCTTCTTTGAATGTTTGCAGATCAGTTTCCTTATTATGCTTAACCTTTTCCCGCAGCGCTTCTATCCGCTCTTCAATGGCATCGTAGTATTTTTCATTTTTTGCTGCTTTGATGAGGTCGTCGATGTTATGCTCTACCCGTGTGGTGTAATCGTACTCCTTATCTGACAGCCAGTTTACAAACTTACTGTATTCAGCATCATTAACTGTAAAGCTTTTAGGATCCTTTAATGCTTCCCGGGTATAATAATACTCCGTGGCATAGTCGAAAATCAGGTTCTTAGTAAGCAGGCTTATCGTTATCGGTGCCAGGCTCTTGCCTTCTACTTCTATATCCGGGTCAATTCCACCACCGTCGTAAACCGTCCGCTCATTATTAATAGTTTTGAATTCCACCTTGAGTGAATCGGGTATTTTTCCTACACTACCATCTTCAGAGCGGTTGCTGTAATCGATGGCCTGGATACAACGACCACTGGGGATGTAATACTTTGCTGTAGTAATTTTAAGCTGGGCGTTGTAAGTAAGTGGGCGGGTGGCCTGTACCAATCCTTTACCAAATGTTTTGTTGCCTATCAATACACCACGATCATAGTCCTGAATAACACCCGAAACAATTTCAGCTGCCGAAGCGCTTCGGCTACTGGTAAGTACTGCTACCGGAATTTCTGTATCTACCGCTCCGTTCAAGGCCCGGTAGGTTTTATTCCAGTCAGTTACTTTTCCTTTGGTACTCACAATCTCCTTACCTTTATCTACAAACACGTTCGATACGTTAACTGCTTCACTGAGCAACCCACCGGGGTTACCCCTTAAATCGAACACAATTTTTTCGGCTCCTTCCTTTTTCAGGTCTTTCAGTGCATTTTCAACTTCTCTGCCGGCACCAGTTGTAAAGTTGGCCAGTCGGATGTAACCAATGTTATCATTCACCATACCAAAGTAAGGTATATTATCAATGGTGATGCGTTCGCGGGTTAGCTCAATGGTTTGCTCATCATCTTCGCCGTACCGTTGAATATTAATGGTTAAATCAGTTCGGGCCTGGCCTTTAAGTAGTTTACTGATATCTTCCACGCCCTTGTCAGTAACGTCAATTCCGTCAACAGATTTAATTACGTCACCAATTTTGAGTCCACTCTTATCGGCTGGTGAGCCGGAGTAAGGCATCAGGATCATAGGGTTGCCGTTTCGGGTACCGATAATAGAACCTATTCCGCCGTACTGACCAGTAGTCATGGTGCGGTAATCTTCTATATCATCTTCCGGTATGTAGTTGGTGTAAGGGTCGAGCGACTTCAGCATCGCTTCTATACCCGTTTTCATTAACTTGTTCGGGTTCACCTCATCTACGTAATAGGTATTAACTTCCTTGAAGAGGGTGGCGAATATATCCATGTTTTTGGCGATTGCGAAGTACTTGTCGCCGGGGTCTTTAAAGGCAAATAAGCCAACCGTAACTACCAGGGCTAGCAGTATTGTACGCTTTGCGTATTTCTTTAATGGCATGCTCAAATAAATTTGTTACAGGTTTGAATCTATTAAACGATCGAGAGACACAATTATTTTCTCTTCTATTAGGCTGTAAGGGTGAGCCTCTTTAGCAATATAGATATATGCAATGAGAAAAGGAACGCTGCGTTGTTCCTTGTAAGTTATTCGGTACTTATTTATCCGATAAGCTTCCCGCATCTGTCTCTTGATGCGGTTTCGCTGTACTGCTTTCCTGAAGTTTCGTTTAGGAACACTGAAAAGCACCTGATGAGAAGCTGAGGCTGAACGGTCGCCTTCGGGAACAGGCAGGGTGATGATTCGGAATGGGTATAATTTGGTTACCTTTCCACGTTTGAAAAGCAGACCAATAAGGCGTTTGCTTTTTAGCCTTTCCTGTCGCCTGAATTTATTATTGGGAAACTGGCTCATGCGAAAGGAAAGCCTGAAGAAAACTTATGGCTTAACGCTTATGTTTGGGTTCATCGGATACCGAAAGTTTCTTTCGTCCTTTCGCCCTTCTGCGCGCCAATACTGCTCTGCCATCGGCAGAAGCCATGCGGCTACGGAACCCGTGCTTGTTTTTTCTCTTACGCTGTGATGGTTGAAATGTACGTTTCATATCGCTCTTTCTTTAATAGGGCTGCAAATATATAACTTGTCGCATGCAATAACAAGTATATTTCTGCCGATATTTATAAATCGTCCTGGTTCGCCATTTTAATTTAACCTGTTTAATTTGCAGCCAGTAATCGACTAAAAACCAACCATGAAAGTTCTTAAGTTTGGTGGATCCTCCATCGCCGATGCAAACTGCATTGAACAGGCCGGTGCAATTATCCTCAGCTATCATCAGAAGAATCAACCTTGTTGTGTAGTAGTATCAGCGTTAAAAGGAGTTACCGATAACCTGGTAAACCTTAGTGAGTTAGCCGCTGCCGGGGAAGAAACCTACCAGCAACAATTTAAATCTTTGGAAGAGCGTCATTATGAGATAGTGCGCGGGCTTATTCCTGCCCAGCAGCAAAGCAGCGTATTTGCCTTTCTAAAAGGGCACTTCAATGAACTGGAAGAATTGTTACACGGCATATTTTTACTTCGTGAGTGTTCCCTGAGAACCCGCGACCTGGTACTTAGCTTTGGCGAGCGTTGTGCGGCCTACCTGGTGAGCCAGTACCTGAAAACGCAAACAATTCCTTCGGAGTACCTCGATGCACGCAAGGTAGTTAAAACTGATAACCAGTTCGGCAGTGCAAAGGTTATTCTGCCCGATACCTTCACCAATATTGCCCGTTACCTGGAGCAACACCCGGCCCTGCACGTTATTACTGGTTTTGTTTCCAGCACCCTGGATAATGAAACTACAACGCTGGGCAGAGGTGGATCTGATTACACCGCTTCTCTGTTCGGGGCGGCCCTCGATGCTGAGGAAATTGAAATCTGGACCGACGTTGACGGGGTAATGACCGCTGACCCCAGGCAGGTAAGCCGTGCCTACTCGTTGCATAGCATGACGTACCTGGAAGCCATGGAAATGTCGCATTTCGGTGCTAAAGTCATCTATCCTCCCACCATGCTTCCGGTAATGGAACGAAACGTTCCACTTCGCATTCGAAATACCTTTAACACTGATTTTAAAGGTACTCTTATTACCCGCACAACTGATAAAAACGCAAATAAGCAAAAATGGCAGTCGGTGAAGGGTATTTCATCTATTTCCGAAATTGCCCTCATCAGCCTGGAGGGTAGTGGCATGGTTGGTGTACCCGGCATTTCTCAACGACTATTTGCGGCCATGGCTACTTATAATATCAATGTTATACTCATCACCCAGGCCTCTTCCGAGCACAATATATCAATTGCTATTGACCCTGAACATTACCAAACTGCGCAACTAGCTATGGCTGAAGCATTTGAGCAGGAAATTAAAAGTGGTAAAATTGATAAACCCAAAGTAGAAGTCGGGCTTTCTATTGTAGCCATCATTGGCGAGAATATGCGTCAGACCACCGGGGTTTCGGGTAAGCTGTTTAGCACATTAGGAAGGAACGGAGTAAATATCAGAGCTATCGCCCAGGGCTCTTCCGAGGTAAACCTATCCTTCATTATACGCCAGCATAACCTTTCAAAAACGGTTAATATTCTTCATGAAGCTTTTTTCCTGGAAGAAATTCGTACCCTCAACGTATTCCTTGTTGGTCCGGGCCTCATTGGCAATACCCTTCTTCAGCAAATTGCCCGGCAGCGCCACTTCCTTTATACCAATAACAAGGTCGATATTCGGGTTACGGGTTTAGCTAACCGGACGTACATGCTCATGAATGAAGAGGGCATTGATCCGGAAAACTGGAAAGCTGAACTCCAGGAACAGGGCGAAACCAGCAACCTCGATGAGTTTGTAAGTAATATGAAAACGCTGAACCTGCCCAATTCTATTTTTACCGACTGCACTTCCAGTAACCTGGTAACACACCATTACCACGATGTGATGCTGTCTTCCATTTCGGTAATTACACCGAATAAATTAGCCAACTCTGGCCCTCAAAAGGAATACAATCGGCTAAAAGAAGCAGCACGTAAGTCAGGGGCCCGTTTCTTGTTCGAGACCAATGTGGGTGCCGGGTTACCCGTTATTAACGTATTGCAGGACCTTATAGACAGCGGAGATAAAATTATTAAAATAGAAGGAGTACTTTCCGGAACGCTGTCTTACATTTTCAATTCATTCAAAAAGGGGGTTCCGTTCAGCCAGGTAGTTCGCGAGGCTAAGGAAGCGGGCTACACAGAGCCCGACCCCCGCGACGACCTAAATGGCATGGACGTAGCTCGTAAAATCCTCATCTTAACCCGGGGAGTAGGTGTTGAAATTGAACCTGAAGAAGTTAGGGTCGAAAACATCCTGCCCGGGGCCTGTGTGGATGCACCGGATACTGACAGCTTTTTCCGGGCGCTGGAAGCCAACGACAGTTATTTTGAAGAGCTACTACAAAAAGCTGAATTAGAAGGAAAAAAGCTGCGTTTTATTGCCACTATGGAAGATGAAAAGGCCAGAGTGGAGCTATTGTCCGTGGGTCCGGACCATCCGTTTTACTCCCTTTCCGGAAGTGATAATATCATTTCCTACACTACAGCCCGATACGATACACGTCCCCTGGTGGTAAAAGGACCGGGTGCGGGTGCAGAAGTAACAGCTGCCGGTGTTTTTTCTGAAATAATCAGTATCGGCAAATACCTGTACCAGGATCGTTAAAGCAGTTTCTTTTATCACCTAACTGCTTTCTTCGAGCTGCGCTTATTTTCAACGCCTGCGTTACCTGTGTAACTGGTTCAATTGCAAACCGGAAAAAAGTGCAGTTCGCGTTTACAAATTAAGAGGCGCGGGAAATTAAATGCCGGGCGTAATATTTCCCTGACTTACATTCAGCATTATAAGTATTGAATTTTACAAGTATCATTACTGTTAATATTGCAACTGGACTTAGCATACAGTGTTAGAAATATGCTTGCTTCATTTGGTGTACGAATGATTGGTTTGCGATAATTCAATATATTTGCAACCGGTATTCAAGCAGAATACTTAAATATGAAAAAATATGAACTTTGAATTAACCGAAGAACACCTGGCTGTACGAGAAGCTGCCCGCGAATTTGCTCAATCAGAGTTATTACCTGGAGTAATTGAACGCGATGAAAAGCAAATTTTCCCGGCCGAACAAGTTAAAAAAATGGGGGAGCTGGGCTTCATGGGCATGATGGTGGACCCAAAATACGGGGGAAGCGGCATGGATACCGTTTCTTACGTTCTGGCGATGGAAGAATTGTCTAAAATCGATGCTTCCGCCTCGGTAGCCATGTCGGTGAACAATTCGCTTGTATGTTGGGGCCTGGAGAAATATGGTACCGAAGCTCAAAAAGAAAGATACCTGGTGCCCCTGGCAAAAGGTGAAATAATTGGTGCATTTTGTCTGTCTGAACCAGAAGCAGGTTCTGATGCTACCCAGCAGAAAACAACGGCGGATGACATGGGCGACCATTACCTGTTAAATGGCAATAAAAACTGGATCACAAATGGAAACAGTGCCTCTGTATACCTGGTTATGGCCCAGACTCACAGAGAATTGGGTCATAAAGGAATTAACTGCCTAATTGTTGAACGAAACATGGAAGGGTTTGAAGTTGGGCGTAAGGAGCAAAAGATGGGTATCCGCGGTTCTGATACACATTCTTTAATGTTTACCGACATAAAGGTTCCCAAAGAAAACCGTATCGGGGAAGATGGGTTTGGATTTAAGTTCGCTATGCAGGTATTGAATGGCGGCAGAATTGGAATTGCTGCTCAGGCCCTGGGCATTGCTTCGGGTGCGCTGGAAATGGCTGTGAACTACTCAAAAGAACGTAAAACTTTCGGTAAGGAAATTAATCAGCATCAGGGCGTGGCCTTTAAACTGGCTGAAATGGCCGTGAAAGTGGAAACTGCCCGACTGCTATGCCTAAAAGCTGCCGCATTGAAAGACGCCCGACAACCTTACAACAAAGAAAGTGCCATGGCTAAGCTTTATGCTTCGGAAGTAGCCTTGGAAGTAGCTAATGATTCCGTACAGGTGCATGGGGGTTATGGGTACGTAAAAGAGTATCATGTAGAACGTCTGATGCGCGATGCCAAAATAACACAAATATATGAAGGCACTTCAGAAATACAGAAAATTGTAATTTCCCGAGAATTATTAAAATAACCTGATGGAACTGTACTTTGGTCGCTTAATGTGAACCGTTAAATAAGGCTCTTTGGGATTTATAATTTAATATTTGCAAACTTATATTATATTTCTACTTTTGTTTAAAATATTGAATTTTCCCAATACTATCGCCCATCTAAAAGTACACCAAACTCATGGAAGATTATAATAAGATCATCGAGTCATTAAGTGTCCGCTACATTAAGTCCAAAAATATCCGGATTCTCCAGCCTGTAACAATTAAAAACTACTACGATGTAGAAAATACTATTCTGATCCTGAACCGAGGTCAGATTAAGTATGGTAAAGATCAGCAGGTTGTAAACGGCGGCAATATTTTGTTTATTCCCGGTGGAAAGCTAATCACCCTCACTTATGGCAGTGGCGACTCAATCAGTTTATCAAACGATGATTTTATTAATAATCGCGAACTGTACTTCCAATCGCTTGAAACGACGGATGTAAAAACCCTGCAGGCCGAAAACTTTAGCTTTATTAATTTTGAAGCTAAGGTTTTCGACTCAGTAAATTTCTTTGCTTCTCTCGACCTTCCTCCTTTCGTTATAGAAGGCAATGAAAAAATTATTCATCTTATCGATGAAATCCTGTCTGAGGTGAATCACGATCTCCCGGGAAAAGAACGTATAATTAAGTTAACAAATGAGCGTTTGGTAGTAGAAATTATTCGGCACATCCTGGATAACCGTATGTTTGTTGAGCAACTTGCTACAAACAGCACCTATTTTAAAGATCCTCGCCTCATTGAAATTTTTGCTTACATTAAGAATAACATAGGTGGAGACCTATCTAACAAAGTTCTTGCTGATGTGGCTAATGTATCGGAAGATTACGTCGGTCAGTACTTCAAAATGCTAACGGGTATTAACCCACAGGACTACATTGAATACCAGCGAATGGAATATGCTGTACATCTTCTTCGTACTACTAAAAAGAGTATCCGGGAAATTGGTCGTGAAGTAGGGTATAAAGACACGGCTTATTTCTGCCGTCGCTTCAAAATGATGTTTGGTATACCGGCTGGTAAAATGCGCCGCAGGGAATCGCTAATGAATATTTAATCTATTGTTTGTTGTATTGAATCAAGAAAATACTGATCAATGAACGAAGCCTCTCATAAAGAGAGGCTTTTTTGTTGGCTTGGCCCGGGTACAACAGTTAAGGCACCCTCGAAGATAATTGCAATTAAAAGAAGATGTAAGCGCTGAAACTACCTGCCATCAACAATTTTCTCAATCAGAACTGTTACCTGGTTATCGAGAACTTCTACAACCCCTCCTTCTACCTCAAGTTCTTTCTCGGTATTATCGGTTACATACACAACTTTACCTTTATCGAGTGCACTGATCAGGGGAGCGTGATCTTTCAGTATCTGAAGAGATCCCTGACTTCCAGGTAAAGTAGTTTTGCTGATCTCTCCTTTGAACACCTCCTGATCGGGTGTAATAATTTCCAAATACATAAACAGGCAGATTAACGGTTTTCTACTTCAGCAAGGATTTTCTCACCTGCTTCAATAGCTTCTTCAATGGTACCTTTCAGGTTAAAGGCAGCTTCCGGCAAGTGGTCTAGTTCACCATCCAGAATCATTTTAAACCCTTTAATAGTATCGTTGATATCGACCAGTTTTCCTTCCAGTCCTGTAAACTGGGTAGCCACAAAGAACGGTTGTGACAGGAAGCGCTGTACTCTGCGGGCCCTTGATACTACCGCTTTGTCTTCGTCGGATAATTCATCCATACCCAGAATTGCAATAATATCCTGTAGTTCATTGTAGCGCTGCAGGATTTCAATTACACGCTGGGCTGTATTATAATGATCTTCACCTACAATATCGGTTGTAAGGATTCTTGAAGTAGAATCAAGCGGGTCCACAGCAGGGTAAATACCCAAACTTGCAATTTTTCTGGAAAGTACAGTAGTAGCATCCAGGTGACTGAAGGTAGTGGCCGGGGCCGGGTCTGTAAGGTCATCAGCAGGTACGTAAACTGCCTGTACTGATGTAATTGACCCACGCTTGGTAGATGTAATTCGTTCCTGCATAGCACCCATTTCTGTTGCTAGTGTAGGCTGGTAACCTACCGCTGAAGGCATACGACCTAAAAGTGCAGATACTTCTGATCCAGCCTGGGTGAAGCGAAAGATATTATCGATGAAGAAAAGAATGTCATTACCTTTTTCCTGGCCTTCACCCTCGCGGAAATACTCAGCAATCGTTAATCCTGATAAGGCCACTCGAGCACGAGCACCCGGAGGTTCATTCATCTGACCGAATACAAGGGTTGCCTGCGACTTTTTCAACTCTTCACGATCAACTTTAGAGAGATCCCATCCGCCGGCTTCCATAGAATGGCCGAACGCCTCACCGTACTTAATTACACCCGACTCTATCATTTCACGAAGTAGGTCATTTCCTTCACGGGTTCGCTCACCTACACCGGCAAAAACTGACATACCGGAATAAGCCATGGCAATATTGTTAATTAACTCCTGGATAAGTACTGTTTTACCTACACCAGCACCACCGAACAACCCAATTTTACCCCCTTTTGCATAAGGTTCAATTAAGTCGATTACTTTAATTCCAGTAAGCAATACTTCCTCTGAAGTTGTTAAATCTTCGAACCTGGGTGCAGACTGGTGAATGGGTCGCTCATTTGCGCCTTCAATATCGCCCAGTCCGTCGATAGCATTTCCTACCACATTGAATAACCGACCACGGATAGATTCACCCGTTGGCATGGCAATTGGCTTTCCAGTATCAATAACCTCCTGGCTACGAATTAAACCTTCAGTACCTTCCATCGCAATGGTTCTTACCCGGTCTTCTCCCAGGTGCTGCTGGCACTCCAGAACAAGGCGGGAACCATCGGTTCGGTTTATAATAAGTGCGTCTAAAATGTTTGGAAGTTTGGAATTCTCCCCATCAAAGCTAACGTCAACTACTGGTCCAATTACCTGGACCACTCTACCAGTATTTGTCATGTGGAATATTGTGGAATATTATTACTCTTTACAAGTGCTAATTAGCGTATCAAAATTAAGGCATATGAGTTCGATAACAAAATAAAGCCTTTTTTTCGTCAACATTAACTAACGTGAAGCAGAAGAGAAATGACTAAATTCAGTTTTTGGATTACTAATTGGCAGAAAACTGGTTGAAATTACTGGAACCGTAAAATTCCCTTATAAACAGATGATCTTTTATTGGGTACAGTGTATCCATTGAAGGTAATTTCCCGCCCAAAAGTGTTGTTAACTCAGAACTTTACTCGATTACTGCGGCAAAAGTTGGTTGCAAGTGTCGACTGTCCTGCTGTATAAGAAGAAATATTGGAATAAGTCGTGATATTTTTTTCCGGGTATTTACGCGATACCCGTTACTGTACTATCGATCGTGGTACCTGCCATTTTATTATTGCCCATGCTGGCTAGAAAGGCAATTTGTAAGGTCACCTGATTACTATCCGTGACTAAGTGTTGATTGTCGGCGAAACCGGGCAGTAGTTATTGTACTGGTCGTAAAACAACTTTGCTTTAAGAACGAAACACCAACTGTTGGCCAGTTGCAACAAGTTTTCTATTTCTTCAGTTACCTAATCTTTTTTTCGCTTATTCGTGAGCCTTGTAATCTTCTGTATGTTCTTGAACAGGTTTTGTTAAAACTTTATCCCTTAGGTTGCAGATTTCTCTTTTACCGCTCTGCTTCACCAATTTTATTTAGGCAGGGCTATTTTACCTCTTCATAATCGACATATTCGCCACTCTGCCCTTTATTCTTTCTTCTGTGTTGTTTACCGTTCGGCACATAATCAACGGTAACGTTTCCATCACTCTGGCGCCTGCGTTGTTTTCCGTACTGCTGGTTACGCTCAAAGCTTTGATGGTTGTAACGATTACCCCCAATTATACCAAAAAAACGGTTCAAGAAGCCACTTAATTTATATAGCACATAAACGAACAGAATCAGGAACAGCAAAAACTTTAACATAATATTTTACAATTTTAATCTTACCGACTCAGGTAAAGGTTACGTTCCCGGTAAATGTCAAGGAAAAAGTCGTCAAGCAGGTCGTCAATGAAATAAATTGCCTCCCCGGTCGATTTCATTTCGGGTCCTAATTCCTTGTTTACATTCGGGAATTTGTTAAAAGAGAATACGGGTACTTTTATAGCATACCCCTTTTTAACAGGATTAAACGTAAAGTCTTTCAACTTGTTCTCCCTTAACATGATGCGGGTAGCGTAATTAACGTAAGGCTCCTGGTAAGCCTTGCAAATGAAGGGTACCGTCCGGGAAGCCCGGGGATTAGCTTCAATCACATAAACGGTATCACCTTTAACAATGTACTGAATATTGATCAGCCCGATTGTGTTCAGGGCCAACGCAATTTTCTTGGTGTACATTTCAATTTGCTGCATCACCAGGTCGCCCAGGTTATAGGGTGGTAGTACAGCGTAAGAATCACCGGAATGAATACCAGCTGGTTCAATGTGCTGCATAATACCAATAATGTGCACATCTTCCCCGTCGCAAATGGCATCAGCCTCACATTCAATGGCTCCATCGAGAAAGTGGTCGAGAAGAATCTGGTTACCGGGCATTTCATGCTGAATATCAACCACGTGTGATTCCAGCTCGTCTTCATTAATCACGATCTTCATGCTTTGCCCGCCCAGTACGTACGAAGGCCTTACCAGCAAAGGAAAGCCAATTTCTTTAGATAACTGAATCGCTTCTGCAGCATCGGTAATTACCCCGAATTTTGGGTAAGGTACATTATTATCTTTCAGCAGGTTAGAAAAGCGACCACGGTCTTCAGCCAAATCGAGAGCTTCGTAACTAGTACCCAGGATGGGAATACCGTAGCGGTTCAGTTTTTCGGCCAGTTTCAGGGCCGTTTGTCCTCCAAGCTGAACAATTACCCCTTCCGGTTTTTCGTGCTGTATAATGTCGTAAATGTGCTCCCAGAATACCGGTTCGAAGTAAAGCTTATCGGCCACGTCGAAATCGGTCGATACGGTTTCCGGGTTACAGTTAATCATAATAGTTTCGTACCCGCACTCTTTGGCCGCCAGCACACCGTGAACGCAGGAGTAATCGAACTCTATCCCTTGCCCGATCCGGTTGGGGCCGGATCCTAACACCAGGATTTTCTTTTTTTCCGTAACTTCCGATTCATTTTCTTCACGGAAGGTAGAGTAATAATACGGGGTCTGGGCCTCGAATTCTGCCGAGCAGGTATCAACCATTTTATACACCCGTTTTACACCCAGTTCGTTTCTCTGCCTGTACACTTCGCTCTCCAGGCAACCCAGTAAATGAGCAATTTGCCGGTCGGCATATCCTTTTAGCTTGGCTGTACGCAGCAGGTCTTTTGGCAGGTTTTCCAGGTCGTGCTGTTCTATTTTCTTTTCCAGGTTTATCAGATCCTTGATTTGCTGTAGGAACCAGCTGTCAATTTTGGTCAGCCGCTGAATTGTACTGAACGAAATACCCATTTTGAAGGCATCATAAATATGAAAAAGGCGGTCACCGCTGGGATGCTCCAGGCTCTCCAGGATTTTTTTCTGATCCGTCAGTTCACGACCGTCGGCTCCCAGCCCGTTCCTTCGAATTTCGAGCGACTGGCAGGCCTTCTGCAAGGCCTCCTGGAAGTTATTTCCAATACCCATCGTTTCACCTACCGACTTCATGGATAAACCCAGGTGTTGGTCAGCACCCACAAACTTACTGAAGTTCCAACGGGGAATTTTCACGATTACATAATCGATTGCCGGCTCAAAGAAGGCCGAGGTATTTTTAGTAATCTGGTTATTCAGTTCGTGCAGGTTGTAACCAATGGCCAGTTTTGCAGCTACCTTGGCAATGGGGTAACCCGTAGCTTTGGAAGCCAGCGCTGAAGAACGAGAAACCCTTGGGTTAATTTCCACAGCTACGATTTCTTCAGTTTCCGGGTCTACAGCAAACTGCACGTTACACCCCCCGGCAAAATCGCCAATGCCATTCATCATTTTCTTGGCCATATTCCGCATCCGCTGGTATACGGTATCCGGGAGTGTCATGGCCGGTGCCACCGTTACTGAATCACCGGTGTGAACACCCATGGGGTCGAAGTTCTCGATGGGGCAGATGATAATGATGTTTCCTGCGCTATCGCGCAGCAGTTCCAGTTCGTATTCTTTCCAGCCCATGATACTTTCTTCAATTAACACTTCATGTATGGGTGAAGTATGAAGGCCGTTGGTCAGTGCTTTATCGAAGTGGTCGGGCTGTTCTACGAAACCTCCACCAGCACCACCAAGAGTATAGGATGACCGGATAATTAAAGGGAAACCAATTTCCTGGGCAATTTCCTTACCAACCAGGAACGAGCGGGCAATGCGACCTTTACACACTCGTATATCCAGCTCTTCCATACGCACACGGAAGGCTTCCCGGTCTTCAGTTGTTTTAATGGCGTTAGTATTAACCCCAATCATCTTCACCCCGAATTTCTCCCATATCCCGGCTTCTTCACAGTCAATAGCCAGGTTCAGGGCGGTTTGGCCACCCATGGTAGGCAGTACAGCATCTATTTTATGCGCTTCCAGAATTTCAATAATGTACTTCTTTTCCAGCGGGCGCAAGTAAATGTTATCGGCGGTAAACGGGTCGGTCATGATGGTGGCCGGATTAGAATTAATGAGGGTAACCTCAACGCCTTCTTCCCGAAGTGAACGGGCCGCCTGGCTTCCGGAATAATCGAATTCACAGGCCTGTCCGATTACAATCGGCCCACTTCCAATGATTAAAACTGATTTTATACTGGTGTCTCTGGGCATAATTAGGATTGATGAAAATTGCGGCAATTTAGTCCTTATAGTGGTGAATTAAAAAGTTATCTTATCTATTCTCCTTACCTTTACAAGCGATTATTGCACTGATTAATCAATTTCAGCCTTTTAACCTGTCATTTATATATGTACTTCGCTAAAGCCTGTGTAAATTACCGAGCTAAATGAAGTATATTATGAAAAGCGCAAGAGGCCTTTTAGGGGTCTTTTTTTTCCTTTTTTCCATACCTGTATTATCGCAGGATGCCCTTAACCCGGAATTACACATTAATAAAGCTGTTGATGAAATCGTGCTCGATGGTAGGCTGGATGAACAATCCTGGCATAATGCCGAAGTTGCGCAAGGTTTTTACCAGTATTTTCCTTTCGATACTTCGTTCAGTGTTACTACTACCGAAGTCCGCTTAACTTACAGCGACGACATGGTATATGCTTCCGCCATATGCCGCGATCCAAAACCCGGAGGCTTCGTTACGCCTTCTTTACGCCGCGACTTTCGGGGAGGAGGAAACGATGTGATGACATTTATCTTCGACACCTTCCAGGATCAGACTAATGGTGTTATCTTTGGTGTTAATCCTTTCGGTGTACAGCGAGAAGGCCTTATCAGTAACGGTGGTTTACAGCGTAGCGACTTCGATTTGTCCTGGGACAATAAGTGGTATTCGGAAGTACAGGTTTACGAAGGCTACTGGATCGTTGAAATGGCTATTCCCTTTAAAACGTTGCGGTACAAGAAAGGGCAAACCGAATGGAACGTTACGTTTTACCGGCTCGATAGTAAAACTAATGAACGATCCGTGTGGCCTGCTACTCCCCGCGAACTGAATCTGTACAACCTGGGCTACGCAGGTAAGCTGGTCTGGGACGAAACACTCGGTGAGCCCGGAACGAATATTTCCCTTATCCCTTACGTTGCGGCCGGTCATGCAGTAGATTATGAAGATACTGATGAAAATGGGGATCCACTCATAGAAAACAACCTGAGCGTAGGAGGAGATGCTAAAATAGCCGTTACTCCCTCACTGAACCTCGACCTTACGGTTAACCCCGACTTTTCCCAGGTAGAGGTAGACCGACAGGTAACCAACCTTGATCGCTTTGAAATATTCTTTCCTGAACGAAGGCAGTTTTTCCTTGAAAATGCCGACTTGTTTGCAAACTTCGGCTTCGATAACGCCCGACCCTTCTTTTCTCGTCGTATTGGCGTAGCTATCGACACCTCAACCAGCACCAACGTACAAAACCCGATTTATTTTGGCGCCCGGCTTAGCGGGCGAGTCGACGATAACTGGCGCGTTGGCTTATTGAATATGCAGGCTGGCGGAGACGATGAAATTAACCTTCCAAGCTTCAACTATACGGTTGGGGCGATTCAAAGGCAGGTTTTTGCCCAGTCGAATATCTCTCTTATTGCCGTTAACAAGCAAAGTTTTACCGATACGCTCAACAACGGTAACGACCTTACCCTTAACTCCGGAAACTATAACCGGCTGTTTGGGCTGGAGTATAACCTGGCCTCGGCCGATAATTCCTGGGCGGGTAAAGCATTTTACCACCAGAGTTTCGATCCTGGTGTAGAAGGGATTAATTATTCGCACGGGGCCCGGCTTACTTACCGGAAGCTTCGTTATCAGTTCACCTGGGAACACCAGGTGGTGAGTGAAAATTATAATGCTGAAGTGGGCTTTGTGCGCCGAACTGGCATCCGGAGCATTGCACCCAGGGCCGAACTGAACTTTTACCCTTCCGGATCTAATATCAATCGGCATGGCCCGCAGCTTTCAACCTCACTCCTCTGGAACAACGATGGCGTTACCGACTACCGTGTGGATGTTCGTTACCGCTTTAGTTTCCTGGATAACAGTAACCTCAGTTTCCAGTATAGCAATAACTATGTACTGTTGCTAGACGATTTTAGTTTGATCGACGATGCCGAAGAGCTACCTGAGGGTGAAAATTTTGCCATGAATCGTTTTCAGGTTAGTTATCGATCCGACAGGAGAAAGTTGTTTTTTTATGACCTTGAAGTGGAAAGCGGAGAGTTTTTTGGTGGTTATCTAAATCGATTGGGAACCGAGCTAAATTTTGCCTTTCGGCCTTACGGAGTTCTGTCGGTTACTGGTAACTACAACCGTATTCGCTTAGCGGAAGAATATGGCGAGGCTGATTATTTCCTGTTGGGGCCTCGCCTCGACCTGACTTTTACCCGTTCAATTTTCCTCACTGCTTTCGCCCAGTATAACAACCAGGCTGAAAACTTTAATATTAATACCCGTTTGCAGTGGCGGTTTCAACCGGTGTCGGATGTGTTCCTGGTCTATACTGAGAACTATCTTCCGCAGGACTTTACCACCAAAAACCGCTCGCTGGTGTTTAAAATTACTTACTGGCTTAACCTTTAACTAACAGGGACACAGGGAAATAGTACCCGGTGATACTTGCCTTAGAGCTTACAACCTGGCCATTTTAAACGGGTACACTTCTGGCTTTTCCCACACCTTTCCAATGGTGTAGGGGTCTTCAGCAATCCAGGCCCAAACCGACTCTTCATCGGGCAGGTCGAGGCATAACTCTGAGCCAATCATTTTTCCTTCTTCGTTCAGGATAGCCCCCCCAAAAAGAAATACACCAGCCTTTTTTTGCTCTTTGACCCGGTCGAAATGCTTTTCCCGAACGTCCATCCGGCGGTTTATAGCATCTTCATCGGTGTAATCGAGAACTCGTACTAAAAAATCCATGGTTTACTGTTTTGTGTGCATTACCCAATAGCCTGAGCAAGGTCTTCTATTAAATCATCTACATCCTCAATACCTACACTTAGCCGGATTAGCGAATCGCTAAGCCCGCTTTTAATCCGCTCTTCCGGAGGAATACTGGCATGCGTCATGCTGGCCGGATGCCCGGCCAATGATTCAACCCCGCCCAACGACTCTGCCAGTGCAAATACCCTAAACCTTTCCAGGGTACGGAAAGCATCTTCCTTTCTGTCGCCTTTCAGCACAAAGGAAATCATTCCGCCAAAATCGTTCATCTGCCGTTTAGCTATTTCGTGGCCACGGTGTGTTTCCAGCCCGGGGTAATATACCCGGTCTACCTTTTCGTGCTCACTGAGGTATTTAGCTATGGCCATTCCATTTTCACAATGACGCTGCATGCGCACGTGGAGGGTCTTGATCCCTCTTAACACCAGGAAGCAATCCTGTGGGCCCGGCACGCCCCCACAACTGTTTTGTAAAAAAGCCATTTGCTCAGCAATGTTTTCGTTATTGGTAATCAGCGCTCCCATTACGGTATCGGAATGCCCGCCTATGTATTTGGTAATGGAATGCAGCACTACATCTACTCCCTGTTCCAGGGGTCGCTGCAAATAAGGAGAAGAAAACGTATTGTCTACTACTACCCTTGCTTTCACTGTGGCCGCCAGTTCAACCATTTTCTCAATATCCACTACTGTCATCATTGGGTTGGTTGGGGTTTCCACCCAGAGCATCTTCGTTCGCGGGCTCAGCACTTTGATTACTTCTTCCGGATCGCTCATGTTCACAAAATGAAATTTAATGCCAAAATCCTGGAATACTTTAGTAAAAATACGGTAAGTACCCCCGTAGAGGTCGTTTGAACTCACCACCTCGTCGCCGGGCTTCAGCATTTTCAACAGCGTATCTACCGCGGCTAGCCCGGAAGCATAGCAGCGGGCATATTTCCCATTTTCGAGAGCCGCCAGGTTAGCCTCCAGTGTTTCGCGTGTCGGATTCTGAGTACGGGCATACTCATACCCCTTGTGCTTGCCGGGCGATTCCTGTACGTACGTAGAAGTTTGGTAAATGGGAGTCATGATCGCTCCCGTTGAAGGATCGGGCTTCACGCCTGCGTGTATAGTTTTTGTTCCGAATTTCATGGGTGGGTCAACTTTAATTGTTTAACTGTGTATAAGAAAAAAGTTCGAGCGTTGCAATAATTTAAATACTCTCGGCAGCTTGTCCTTACGCTTTAAACGAAGGTATGAAAAGGCACAGAGAATTATGTAATGAATCCGTTCACTTTGCACCCTTACCATTATGTAGCCCGGTTAATCTGCCTGCTTAAATATTAATAAAATACTACATTTCTTCCACTGCTTGAGCCAGTTACACTATGCTTTACAGCGTTTCCGGCGGGTGTTTTAATTTTGCTACACCAGTAGCACTCCAAAACAGCAGTCAAAAGGAGTGTAATAAATACGGCAATAATTTAGGATTATTCACAGATTTTTCTAACATTTAATGCATGTGCTTTATTAAATCAATCGTTTTTGTATTATTCGTTATAAGTGTAACCTGCTGCGCACCAGCCATGCAGGCTAGCAATCAGCCGGACCCTGTAATCTTCTATGAGTCCAATTCAAGGGAACCTGCTTATTACCTACCTACAGAACGTTACGCTCCTTTAGAAATCGATTGCCCCGTTCGGGTTGCTCCCCACGTTAAAAGCAAAAAAGCAGCAAGGAAAATGAGGCGATATAAAAAGAAGATGGAAAAACGGCGAAAAAGAAGTGTAAATAAGAAATCTTCAGCTACAAATTTGTAATTTTCAATTAACGGGAATCCTACTTATACCATCTTACTATTATGAGCATTGCTACCGTGCTTGAACACACCGCCCTGTCTGTATCTCTAACCTCGCGCGAGGTAGAACAGGTTATTCACGATGCCAATAGCCACCAGTTTGCTACTGTTTGCATTCCACCCTTCTGGGTAAAAAAAGTTAAACGCGACGTAATAAATAATACGCCAGTGTGTACTGTTATTGGTTTTCCCCTCGGGTACCAGCTTACCGAAACCAAAATGGCAGAGGCTGAGCACGTTATTAACATGGGCGCCGATGAGTTGGATGTTTGCATGAATATCTCAGCTTTTAAAACTGGCATGCCCTGGGTAAAAATTGAACTGGCCAAATTATCGGGCTTTGTGCACAACAGAGAACGCATTTTAAAAGTTATCATTGAAGCTGCCTTGTTAACCGACCAGGAAATTGTAAAAGCCTGTAAAATTTGTGCCGACGCAGGTGCTGATTTTGTAAAAACTTCTACTGGTTTCCAGGGTGGCGCCACCCCGGATACCGTTAAGTTAATGAAATCTTCACTTCCTTCCGATGTAGGCATTAAGGCTTCCGGCGGTATTAAAACCCTTCAACAATGTAACGACCTTTTAGCTGCTGGAGCAGCGCGTTTAGGTACTTCTTCGGCTCTGACCATAATTAAAGCGTATAAATCATCATGATTATCATGGCCGTTAATATGCGCATCCGACTTTCATCGGCAAGCCCCTCCCTGAAGCAATACCTTAAAAAGGTAGCCGATAACCTAAAGGTAACCGGTGAAGTACGCAATGTTACAGCCAACCGGCTATTCGTAGAAGTGGAAGGCGATGACCCGCGGGTAGATGAATTCCTAAAGGTTTGCCAAAAATTATTGAAGCAGGGAATGGTTTCCGGTATACTTTATGATTCGAATAATGTAAAGGGTTATGAAGAGTTTGTGATAAACGTTTAATTTGTAGCCCTGTCATGGATAAAAAAACGTTTAAAGATCTTATTAAGAAGCTGCGTCGTTACGAGGTGAAAGTACGAAATGCCATCACCAACCAGATGCAGGGCGATTTCCACTCGGTTTTTAAAGGCTCAGGGATAACCTTTGATGATCTCCGTGTATACCAGTACGGCGATGATGTGCGTAATATCGATTGGAATGCCAGCGCCAAAGGCCATGACGTATACATTAAAACGTACCGCGAAGAGCGCGAACAAATGGTTTACCTGATCCTCGATGTAAGTGCTTCGCAGGAAATCGGCGAACGCGGTCGACAAAAAGTAGATATCGGCAAAGAAATTTGCGGCGTTCTTGCACTTTCCGCTGTTAAGGAAACCAGTCAGGTTGGGTTGTTATGTTATTCCGACCAGAAAGAACTCTTCACTAAGCCCGGCAAGGGCATTGCGCACGCCTATAACCTCATTGCGTCTATGTACGATCTGAAACCGGCTTCACTAAAAACAAACCTTAACGGGGCCATGAGCTATTTTATGAATATCGTTAAACGCAGAGGTATTGTAATCCTGGTTTCCGATTTTATCGATACCGGCTACCACCGCAACCTCCGTTCGCTGGCCGGTAAGCACGACCTGGTGGTAATTCACCTGCACGATAAACGCGAGTCGGCCCTGCCCAGCCTGGGCATTATTCCGGTAGAAGATAAGGAAAGCCGGAAAACAGTTTGGGTAAATTCATCTTCAATGATTTTCCGTAACCAGGTAAATAACGTGTACCAGCAAAACGTTGAACTATTGGAAACGTTCTGCCGGCAACGGGGTGCCAGTTACCTGAACGTTGATACCCGCGAAGACTTTGTGCCTAAATTAGTTGACCTGTTTAAATTCCGAAATAAAACCCGTAAACCCCGTGCCCGGTAAAGTATTTACTTTCTTCCTGTTATTTTTTGTGCTAATCGCTAGTGATGCCGCCTCACAAAACCTGACACCCAAAGGGGTATTTCTTACCGATAGTGCTAAACTGGGTGAACCGGTTAAATATGTGCTTACTTTACGTTATCCCCGCAACATGCAGGTGGTTTTTCCTTCGGAAGGAGCAACCTATACCCCTTTCGAATACCTCGACCGGGAATATTTTCCAACAGTTTCTGATTCAACCACCAGCTTCGATAGTGTGGTGTACGAGCTGACTACCTTTGAACTCATTCCAGAACAAACCCTTTCCTTGCCCGTGCTGGCCATTGAAGCCGATGATACCATCAGCTTTCAATCTTCAACCGATACGGTATTTCTTCGGGAGCTCATTACTACTTTACCCGATACCGCTGTTCTAAAAGAAACGGCGCAGTGGAGAGAAATGCTCAGTGAATTTAACTACCCTTATCTGGTTATCGGTCTGGTAGTTTTTTACGTTCTGGCCCTGCTGTTCCTCCTGTTATTTGGCGAAAAACTTCGTAGCCGCTGGCAACTCGGCCGTTTGCAAAAGCGGTACCGCCAGTTTGAAAATGAGTTTGAACAGGGGCTGAAAGCGTTGCAGAACCAAAACGGAGAAAAGCAAATGCAACACCTGCTGGTGCTCTGGAAGAACTACATGGAAAAGCTGGATAAACAACCTTATTCTAAACTTACTACTCGGGAAATCAGTACATTACCACAGGCCGACTCACTGAAAAACAGCCTGAAAGAAATTGACCGCAGCCTGTATGGTGGCGTACAACACGAAAAAATTATTGATAATTTCAGGGCCTTAAAACATTTTTCCAGTAAGAAGCTCGAAGAAAAAGTAGCCAAAATTAAACATGGAGAAAGTAAACGATAGCTGGGACTGGGTATCGATCGATTGGTTCTTACCTGGTACCTTCTCAAACTTTTCATTCCAGCATCCGGAACTACTGTACCTGCTGGTGCTAATTCCACTTACCTGGCTGGTGCGTTGGCTCCTTAGCCTGCGCCGCACCAATAAACTACCCATTGCCTTACCTAAAAACGCTCCATCTAACCCCCTGGCGCGTATCTTCGGGCTAATTCCGAACTTGCTCGCCACCCTCTTCTTTGCATTTTTCCTCATCGCCCTCGCCCGTCCGCAAATAACCAACGAACGGGTAGAGCAGTGGTCGGAAGGTATCGACATTGTGCTGGTTATCGATATCTCCGAATCCATGCGAATAGAGGATTTTCGGCCTAACCGACTGGAAGCGGCAAAGGACGTGGCCCGTAATTTTATAGCCGGCCGTAATCAGGACCG
Source organism: uncultured Roseivirgaceae bacterium (assembly GCA_964542855.1). Taxonomy (GTDB): domain Bacteria; phylum Bacteroidota; class Bacteroidia; order Cytophagales; family Cyclobacteriaceae; genus CAZIWJ01. Next base: position 5,274 of record CAZIWJ010000017.1, on the reverse strand, counting down.
CATCGGGCTGGTTGTCTTCTCCGGCGATGCCTATTCCCTGTCTCCACTCACTACTGACTACGACCTGCTAAACCGGTTCATCCGGGATATCGACTTCGACTTAATTAAAAGCCGGGGCACAGCTATTGGAAGCGCACTGGCCGTAGCAACTAATCGCATGCGCGATGCTGAAGAAACGGCCGAGACCCGCAACGGGGAAGCACCCGAAAAATCTAAAGTAATGGTACTTCTCAGCGATGGTGACAATACAGCCGGAAATATCGATCCCATTACTGCTGCAAAACTTGCCCATGCTTACGACATTAAAATGTATACGATTGCCATTGGAAGGGAAGGGCGCGTACCGTTGGGAAAAAATTTCTGGGGCGACACCCAGTACGTGGAAAACCGGATCGATGAAACCACACTTCGAACCATTGCTGAAGTTGGTGAAGGACAGTTCTACCGCGTTTCAAATAAATCTGCCCTCCAGGAAGTATTCTCCGAAATCGATCAGTATGAACGGGCGGAGATTAAGGAAAATCGCTATCGCGAAACCAGCGATTACTACATGGTTTATCTTTCCTGGGGTATTGTTTGCTTCCTTACCTGGCTACTTATTAAGTCTACCTTCGTTAGCAACGGAACTGTCGATTAAGCCACAGGCTATTCACAACCTTCGCTAAGGTAATACAGGGCCGATTTTATTTTTCGGCCTTGCTGCACATCATCTACCAAAATATTGATAGTTTGCAGGGCATCTTTCATTTCTCCGTTTTCCCGAAGCGAAAACACGGCCGTTTCCTGTTTACCTTCTAATTTTAGGTTTAACCTGGTTTGGGCTAAAAAGCCTTCTGCCTTTATAGCAGAGGCAGAAAAGCTCACCTCCTGGGGTTTGAATGTGTATATATATTCACTGCTCTTCCGGCTGTTAAATTCAATGGTAGTTAGTTTAAGTTTACATTCAGCTTCCGCTCTCAGCCGCTGCTTGTATGTTTTTTTTCCCTGCTTAATGTCTTGAATATTCTCCGATAAAAACGTGAGGGCTTCTTCCCGATTTTTCCAGCGATATACAGGCCTGGTATAATTTTTTACGGCGGCCTGAATAGCGTTACGGGTATTTCTGGCTTTGAGCAAGTTGGAAAAGTATAACGTTAATTCGTCCCGGTAGTGCACCCCTCCGTTTGAAGATACCTGCTTAATGTAGGCTTTTTTCTCACGTACCGGAACCGTGAGTTCTAGCAGGTTTCGACTAACGTCGAGTTTAAGGCTTTTGGCATCTACATCCTGCAGGTACAGGTAATAGTTCTCAAAGGCCTTATCCTGCTCCTGTTGCACCGCGGCAATCCTGTAATCATCCAGTGGCTTAAAGCTTACTTCCTGTTGTAACTCTTCATTTGTCCCCCGCACGTTGGCAGCTACCCAGTTCAGGGCCTGATCTGTGCTTGCCCAGCTTAATAAACTGGCATTTACATTTAACCTCAGGTAATTCAGGGCATTAACCAGGTCGCGCGCCATGTCAGTATTCTTCACTGCAATTTGCATGTTACTGGAGAAGTAAAATGAACCGTCTTCGTCAATGTGTTTAATGTACGACTTCCCGTCCTGCACTCGCAGGGTTACTTCAATGCGGTCGTCGGCTACATCGAACAACAACTCTTCACCAAGATCAGGAATGTAGGCTTCTGATGTTTCCGTGTACTGTTGCCCCCGGTTATTGAGTTTTTTCTTCGTGTAGGTTAATTGGTAGTAATTACTGGTGTCGATGGTGATTTCCTGTTTTAGAATATCGCTAACCCGGCTCAGGGTACCGGGTTTTTTCTCAATCCAGTTCAGGGCTTCATGGCTCGATTGCCACTGCTTACCTTCCGGGTTGTTACAGGCATTAATAATGTAGGCTAGTGCATTAGCCGCATTCTGAGCATCCAGCACATCTGAAAATACCAGGTTCAGTTCATCCCGGTAACTCTGGGAAACCCCGTTCTGGTAGTGTTGAATGTATTTTTTCGACGTACGAATGTTCAAATTAAGCTGCATTTTTTTTACGGTAATCAGTTGCCTGGGCGCAATCAGGTCGCAGGCTTCTACTGTATACTGGTTTACTTCCAGTTCATCATTCAGCCGGGTTTTCAGAAAAGTAATTTCGTAACGATCATACCCTTTGTAAGCTACCGATTGTTTCAGCCCCGGTTCATTACTACCGTTAGCTTTGGCCAGTGTAGAAAGGGTGTCGAGCGCTTCCTGTGGAGAAGAGTAACGGGTAAACCGCAGCGACTGTAAACTAACGGCCTCTTTCCACAAATCGATAATTTTCTGGCCGGTTACAGCATCGCTAATTATAATATCTGCCTCTTCGGAATAAGCAGTAAACTGTTTACCTTTAAACGCTTTAATAAACTTTCTGTCGTCTTTTATTTGCAGCTTTAGCCTGGTTTTCTTGCCCCGGGTAAGCACCTCCAGCGCCTGAACATCCAGGTTTACAAGGTAAAACTCGTACCCTGAAACAGTAAGATTACCTTTTTTGTCTGTTTCCCTTACTTCAAGGTAAACTTTTTCCGGCTTCCCTTTCTCCCAGCTTAGTGCTTGTCTGTAAACGGTTTCATTAACCTTAACTTCTTCAATATAGTTGTTTAAATCCTTAAGTTTGGCAATCAGTTCGGAAGGATCAGCAACGGCTGGCTGAAAGAGCAGGAAGAAGAACAACGACACAAAAAACCTGTTCAGGCAACTGTGTTTCATAGCAATAGTAGTAATCATTTAACGAGTTAAAGTAAGTAAAATTCAACTGTAATTCCTTCTCCAACGAGAAGGTGAGGCCTCAACCGCTTATAATCATGCAGGAAAACGTTATAATTCGCAAAGGAAAAATAGAAGACCTGGAACAAGTGCTGGAGCTCATTAGGGAACTCGCCGTTTATGAGAAGGCTCCCAATGAGGTAGAAAATACCGTTGAACGGATGAAAGTTGATGGCTTTGGCGACCATCCGGTTTTTGAATTTTTTGTTGCCGAAACTCCTGGCCATAAAATTATAGGGCTGGCTCTCTACTTTTACAGTTACTCTACCTGGAAAGGAAAGTGTGTATACCTGGAGGATCTGGTTGTTACTGAATCGTACCGCCGGAAGGGAGTTGGCCAGCTTCTGATGGATAAGGTTATTAACCATGCCCGGGCAGTAGATGCCCGGCGGGTGGCCTGGCAGGTGCTCGACTGGAACGAACCAGCCATTAAATTTTATCGCAATGTTCTGAATGCCAATCTCGATGGAGAGTGGGTTAACGTAAAGCTAACCCAGGAACAAATTCAGAATTACCCAACCGGTACTACTTCCCCAGAAAGTTGAACTATTAAAGTACTTCTTCAAGCAAAGTTCGGAAGCTAATGGCCCGGTCTCCATACCGGTCTTCGTGCTTTTGCCTGAAGGCCGGAGCAAAGTCGTTTTGATAGTTATGGTAATGTTCCAGGCTAGGCAGCTTATACTGAACCGCGTAGGTAAGGCTTTCAGGGTTATTATCGTCATTCATTACCCTGAGCAAGCTGTAGCTATTGAATAAGTTCGTTTCCATAATTTCAGGGATATGCACTTCCTTCATCCACTGTAGCCAGTCGTTCATTACCGAACGATCAACGCTTATCGTTACATTATAAATAATCATGAGTTTCTTTCTTGAGGAAAAAGTAAAGAGTATAGTTTATCTTAACTTCGTTTGTTAAGCAAGGCCTGCCATTTTAGTTTAGTGTTGTAACTTTCAGTGCCCTAAACAAAAAAAAGACACGCCTTCAACATCAGGACTGCGTGTCTTTTAACCAACCAAAACCAATTAATTATTCTTAGTGCATGCCATAAATATACGCAAAAAAATTCAGCTTTCCTGCTCTTTTACTAAATTTATTGAGTTTTGGCCTTCACTTTTTACATTTTCTTCAATTTCACCGTTTCTGTCGAGTACTAAATCTTCTAAACAAGACACAAATAACTCGTGGGTATTAAGCCCCTCAACCAGGTGCCACACCTCTCCGCCGGCTTCCATGAAATCTTCTTCGTATTCGTCGCCAACCTCGATGGTTGTTTCCAGGCAATCGGCCACGAATGCCGGTGAGAAAGCCAGCACTTTCTTTTTACCCTGGCCAGGCAGTTTTTCCAACACCTCATCGGTGTAAGGCCTGATCCATGGTACAGGCCCCAGTCGCGACTGAAAGCTTACGGTGTACTTGTCTTCTGGTATCCCCAGCTCTTTGGCAATAAGCCTTGTGTTCTGGTAGCACTGGGCCCGGTAGCAAAATTGGTTTTTGCTGTGATAACTATTACAACATTTGCCCAGCTGGCAGTAGTTATCTACCGATCCCCGCTTAATTTGTCGCTCAGGAACCCCGTGGTAACTGAAAACAAAATGATCGTATTCGTCTTTATCCAGGTACTTACGAGCCCGCTCCACGTGCGCCTGAATATAATTTTCATTTTCCAGGAAATTCGACACAAATCGGATGGATGGAATAATCTGCCACCCACGGGCAATTTTCATCACTTTGTCAATAACTGATCCGCTGGTGGCCGACGCATACTGGGGGAAAAGCGGAATACAAATAATTTCGCTTACCTTTTCGGCCTGCAGTTCGCCCAGCGCTGACTCAATACTCGGACTTTGGTAGCGCATCGCCAGCTTAACAATGTATTTTTCTGGCAGGCGGTCCTGTAATAAATCACGAACATCCTCTCCGTAGAATTTGAGCGGTGACCCCCGTTCTTCCCATAATTTTTTGTATTCTTTTGCCGATTTGGGCGCACGAAGTGGTGCAATAATTAGGTTTACCAGGATCCAGCGCAACACAGCCGGGTAATCTACCACACGGCCATCCATCAGGAACTCGCGCAGGTATTTACGAACATCAGGGGTAGCTGTACTGTCCGGAGTACCCAGGTTCACCAGCAGCACGCCGGTTTTACTTTTATTCTTCATCATAACTTTCTTTTTTTCTCTTTGCTCCTCTCCATGCTGTAACCAGAAAACTAAAACCAGGTACAGAAAGAAAGATTAGTATTAGTATTTAATCCTACTTAATATACGTGATAGGATCTGTTTATACATAAATTACTAGTAATAGTATTAACACACACCTTTTACGATATGTTCTTTACAACTTAATAATTCCGGTTTATGGGTTCACCCATTACCCATGTAATGTACCCGGATCGTTATTCACAAAATTTCTACTGCTTTACACTATTTTTGAATGAATCGCGGAATTGTATAAATAAATGAACCTTCGCACTGCGCAAAAGCAAAATAAACCCTGGC
>CAZIWJ010000016.1:18772-26839 GCA_964542855.1 uncultured Roseivirgaceae bacterium | reverse complement strand
CAATGAATTAATTAGCCGAATCCAGAACCTCTTTAACATGGTTTCTTTAACCACGAAACAGGATAACTACCAGGTAAAATTACCATTGGAAGCCCCCTTGTATTTTGATGTTAAAGTATTGAATAATGCTAACCGGCCTATTGAGGGATTCCCACTAAGAGGAGAATTCTCGAGGGGAAAGGGAGATTTATTACCCGACACGCAAACAAATAGCTCCGGAGAAGCAGTTTGCGCATTAACTGCAATATCAAGTAGCGAGCCAACCCAAACCCTGGTTGTTCGTCCTGATATTAGCCGCTTGTTACAAACGAACCAGCTTTCTCCTATAAGTAGGTTAATTTTTCAGCAGTTTAAATTACCTGCTATTCGAGTTAAATTCAGTATTGAAAAACCTGTCATCTTTGTTTCTACCCGTGAAATGGGGTTCGATAATGCAGCGGAATCAGTACTTACCCAGAGTTTACAGGCATTACTGAACCAGTCTGGCTTTAAACTGGCCAAGTCTAAAGAAGAGGCTGCGATATTCATTGAAATGGAAGCTTCGGCGAAGAAAGGACCGGTAAGAAGCAACATTTATATTTCGTACCTGAGTATACGGATTAAAGCATTAGATGCTGCCACCAGCAAGCAGTTGTACGTAAGCCGCTCAAAAGAATTTCGGGGATACAGCTCTTCCTATGAAAGGGCTCTTGAGGAGGCCTATCAGCGCACCCAGAAAGAAATGGAAAATCAGTTAATTGATGAGCTCACCACGGCTATTCTTCAATAAGGTTTTTTGTACTGAACTAACAAGCAGTTAGTAAGAGAATTTTTCTAGAGGGTGTAGTAGTCTTCTTTTTCGTGTTCATGCACACGTATTATACCACTGAGTGTAAGATCGGTAAGAATTCTTGTGGCCCTTCTTTTAGATACGTTAATTACTTTCATAAACTGCTTTAACGTAATGCGGTTATTCTTCTTGAGAAAAGTAATCAGTTGCTGTTCATTAAAAGAAAGATGTATGGAATCCAGTTCCTCGATATCCGGGCTAATCACGTCTTTTTCCAGGGCTTTGATCATTTTTTTGCCGGCTGGTATGCTACGGTCTGCCTGTCGGATGTAAACAACGCTTTCTTCCTGTTTATTGGTTACATAATGAGGCTTTGACTTGCTTTCTGGTACAGCAACTACCAGGATGGTTTTAATCTCACTATCTTCTTCTACTTCAATTTCCTCGTACTCAACGAAAACCGGTGGTGAAACAAAGAACTCGGCTGCTGCTTCGATAACGTACTTTTCCTCCTCCGGATCAATACCCGTAAGTTGCTTGTTATCTTTTACACCGATTAACAACACCCCACCCCGGGTGTTAGCAAATGAAGCAATGGTTCTCGCAATTTTTCGGGGATCATGAACCGTTTGTTTATAATCAAGCGATTCTCCCTCCCCTTTAAGCAGGAGTTTTTGTAAACGATCAGGTAACAATTTATCTGTGGGTTAAATACTCAGTATTTTAACCATTCTGAGGAGTTCTTGGTTTAATGGCTTGCTGGTATTAATACATTCTTTAAAATCGGTATATACCAGTTTGTCGTTAATAATACCCGCCATAACGTTTTTCTTACCTCGCAGAAGGCCTTCCAGTGCAGCCAGCCCTAACCAGCTGGCCAGTATACGGTCACGGGCAGTAGGGGCTCCGCCCCGTTGTATGTGACCAAGAGTTGATACTTTAATATCTTTATCGACCAGCCTTTCTTTAATTTTATTGGCTGTATGAATCGCCCCCCCTTCTTCGTCGCCTTCAGCTACTACAACAATAGAAGATGTTTTCTCCCGGTTTCTACCTTGCCCCAGCGTATAAATTACATCATCGATGGTGGTACTGGTTTCCGGAATCATAATCAGTTCGGCACCGCCACCAATTCCCGATTCTATCGCGATATACCCGGAATCGCGGCCCATTACTTCTATAAAGAAGATCCGGTCATGAGAATTGGCCGTATCTCTTATTTTATCGATAGCTTCCAGCGCAGTATTCACAGCAGTATCGAATCCAATCGTATAATCAGTACCGTATAAATCATTATCTATTGTGCCCGGGGCTCCGATGGTAGGAACTCCGTACTCTTCGTAAAACAGGTTGGCTCCGGTAAATGAGCCATCACCGCCGATACAGACCAGCCCTTCTATGCCCTTTCTTTGCAGTTGCTCAAAAGCCTTTCTTCTACCTTCCGGTGTTCGGAACTCCTCACTTCTGGCTGATTTTAAAATAGTACCGCCCCGTTGAATGATATTACTGACCGAATAGGATTTCATTTTATAGATATCGCCGTGAATCATTCCATTATACCCATACCTGATACCATATATTTCTACTCCATGGTAAATAGCACCACGGATGGTTGCCCGCAAACAGGCATTCATACCTGGTGAGTCACCTCCTGAAGTAAAAACTGCTACCTTTTTCATATGCACATTTAGATTGTTTGGTTAGTGAGAACCCCTTTTTACCGGATTATGCACGCTTACTTTCGTTTTTTCTTTTTCTCAGTGCGTATTTAATACCCCCAAACCCTGATACCAAGATAATGGGAAGTAGTATATTTATCACCTGCCACTGGACTTTTTTCCCCACCACCTCCGATTGATTAAGGGGCCTGACACTTAATTTCTTTTTCCGGGCCTGGATAATTCCTTCTTCATTAAAAAGATAATTAAACGCATTTACAATAAAATCGCCATTGGCGTACTGTTGCTGTGAATATGGCTCAAACCCCAATGAATAATTTTCCTGCGTTTTATTGTTTATTTCGCTTTTCAGTAAATTACCGTCTCCACAAACCAGGATTTTAGCCGGTTTTCCGGTAGCCTTGAACGGGAAGTTTTCCAATCCTTTTGGCAATAAACGGTTTTTATAGATTGAGGTAAACTTTCCTTCCAGCAAATAAACCAGTGGAAAAGGTTCGTTGGAAAAAGTGGATTGCGGGGGCAGGTTACGCAACACGTTGAGGCTTACGTTTACCGGTGAGGGTACAATCCTGGCATTCGGTGAAGAATAAACCAATGGCGTTCGACGGATATTTTTCACTTGTATGGTATCTAGCGAACTGACGTACCTGAAGTACGTGGCATCCAGGTTTCTTACAATCGGATGATCGGCATAGCGGGTAGTGAGGGGAAAAAATGGCCAGGGCAGGTCCTGTGTCCGGGGTCTGTTGCCAGACTGGCCCACTACTACCGGATAAGTGGCCGACTGTAGGTCCTGTACCAGGTTTTTATTAATTCTTATTCCGTATTGAAATAGTAAATCTTCAAGGCCGGTTTCGTAAGGAACTGCAATGTTGTTAGGTAAGCTGATACTGTCTTCTGATATCCGGTTAGCCTCAATAAAGAGCAGTAGATTACCGCCATTCATCACGTATTGATCTAGAGCAAACTGTTCAGTTTCTGAAAAGCGTTCTCTTGGCTTACACACCATCAGGGCATCGTATTTTGTAAGTTGGGTTTCCTTTGCCAAGTTAACGTTGAATAAAGTATACTGGCTGCTAAGCAGCTCTTCTAGCCCTGCCAGATACTGCGTCTCGAGTTCATTATGACCCACCACGTAACCTATGTTTTTTCGGTTTGTGGTAATAAGGGATTTAATAGCCGATATCAACGCATATTCCAAGGTTTCTACCGACTGGTTAATAGCCTGTTCCGGATTACCAGTATTTTCTCTTTTCAGTAAGTTGGCAACAGCTTCCTTTCCCCTGAAATTCACAATTGCCCCGGGAAAAACCAGCCTTTCCTGAGATACACCTTGTTCTTTTACCTGTAGGTTGATGGGCTGTAGTCCTTTTTCTACCAGGAACTGATAAAATTGATTCCTGGAACTGTTGGAACGGGCTTCTCCCGGATCTACGAAGTTGTAATTGATCTGATTATCAGCATAAGCATTAAATTCGTCGAGCATGTCCTGTACGCTACGTTGTAACCGACGAAAATTGGCAGGCAAATCTCCTTCCAGGTATACATCAATGTACACCTCCCCCTTCAATTCCGATAAAATAGTTTTGGAAGCCCCGGTTATAGTATACCTTTTCTCTTCGGTAAGATCGATACGGAAAAAATACCGTTGTGCCAGTGAGTTGATAATAATCAGGCTTACCAGCCCAATGCCCAGCTGTAACCATGCTTCCAGTTTGTATGGATTCATATCAGACTGTTTGCTTGTCTGTAGTTATTTTGAAAAAGCTAATTTACAAACCCCTGCGCAAGCTCATAAGCTTAATCACCCCGAATTCGTAAACTGGAAAAAATTAAGCAAAAAAAAGCACACCCGAGGGTGTGCCAAACAGTAAAAAGAATTTTTGGAGGCTTTATGCTACCTGGTCAACAATTGCTTTAAAGGCAGTAGGATTATTCATTGCCAGATCAGCAAGCGCTTTACGATTAATTTCAATATCAGACTCTTTCAACTTACCCATGAACTGGGAGTAAGACATTCCGTGTTCGCGGACGCCCGCGTTTATCCGTTGAATCCACAACGCGCGGAATTCTCTTTTTTTAACCCTACGATCGCGGTAAGAGTATTGCATACCCTTTTCAACCGCGTTCTTGGCAACGGTCCACACGTTTTTCCTGCGGCCGAAATAACCCTTGGCCTGCTTTAATACTTTTTTCCTTCTGGCCTTCGAGGCAACGTGATTTACTGATCTAGGCATTGTATTAGAGAGTTACATTTTAAGCGTTTGCAATGCAATTAAAGGTTAAGCAAATGACGCATCCTGGGCGCATCAGTCTTGTCAACAATCGCTTTTTTCGTTAAGTGTCTTTTCTGCTTGGTCTCTTTTTTGGTAAGAATATGGTTTTTAAAAGCGTGCTTACGCTTTAACTTACCAGTTCCAGTAACTTTGAACCGCTTCTTTGCACCAGAATTTGTTTTTACCTTAGGCATATTCTTGCTTATCTTTTATTTACAGGGCTGCAAATATAAAAGATATATGACAACTGTGCTAATTTTTCTTTTGAGATTTAGGTGAAAGCATTAAAAACATTCGTTTACCGATGAGTTTAGGCATTTCGTCTACCTTGGCAATGTCTTCCAGTGCCTGGGCCAGACGAAGGAGTAATAGTTCGCCCCTGTCTTTGTAAACAATAGATCGACCAACGAAATGAACGTAAGCTTTTACTTTAGCTCCTTCTTTAATGAAGCCTTCAGCATGTTTCAACTTAAAATTGAAATCGTGTTCATCGGTATTTGGCCCAAAGCGGATTTCCTTTACCACTGTTTTCTGCGACTTGGTCTTGATCTCCTTTTGCTTCTTCTTTTGTTCGTACTTGAACTTGGAGTAATCAATAATTTTGCATACAGGTGGATCAGCCTTGGGTGATATTTCAACCAAATCCAGCTTCTGGTTACGAGCCATATCCAGGGCCGTATCGATCGGGTAGATGTCTACTTTCACGTTATCACCCACTACACGAACGTGAGAGGCCCTGATTCGGGAATTTACTTTGTAAGGCTCTTCTTCGCGCCCCCGGTATCTTCTTCTGGGATTTACTTTTTTACTAATAACTACCTCAGTTTTGGTTTAAAATTATTTAGCCTGTAACTAAATCTATAATTTAATTTTATCTTGTTTTGCGAACGAACATTATCAAACAGAGGTTAGCTAAACTAACGCATCACTCTGCTAATGTGATGAATTAAATTAACTTATCAACTCATCTTTAGCCTGTTTCTGAAAGTATTCTGCAAATTCTTCAGCGGTAAAGCTGCCTACGTCCCCTTCTCCATGTTTCCTAACAGAAACGGAGTGGTTTTCTGCCTCTTTTTCTCCTACAATAAGCATAAACGGCACTTTGTTTAATTCCGCGTCGCGTATTTTACGCCCAATTTTTTCGTCGCGGTCATCTCTGAACCCTCTCATCCCCAACGACTCCATCTTTGAATGAACTTCGCGGGCGTAATCCTCGAATTTTTCCGATATCGGAAGTACGGCAATCTGATCGGGCGATAGCCATAGCGGTAAATTTCCACCGGTATTCTCGAGTAAAATCGCAATGAAACGTTCCATCGAGCCTAATAGAGCGCGGTGAATCATCACCGGGCGATGTTTCTGGTTATCTTTTCCAATGTAAGTCAGGTCGAAGCGTTCCGGTAATGTGTAGTCAACCTGGATGGTACCCAACTGCCATTCGCGGTTAAGGGCATCTTTCACCATAAAATCGAGCTTAGGACCGTAAAAAGCGGCTTCCCCGTATTCTACCTTAACGGGCAGTTCTTTTTCCTCAGAAGCTTTCAGAATGGCACCTTCTGCCATCTCCCAGTGGCTTTCGTCGCCGATGTATTTACTGCGGTCTTGTTTATCGCGCAAAGAAACCTGTGCTTCATAATTTGTAAACCCTAAAGAAGTAAAAACATATTTCATCAGATCGATTACGCCCTTAAATTCATCAAGCAGCTGGTCGTGCCGGCAAAAGATATGAGCATCGTCCTGGGTGAAGCCGCGAACCCGGGTTAATCCGTGCAGTTCACCGCTTTGTTCGTACCGGTAAACGGTTCCGAATTCAGCATAACGGAGGGGTAACTCACGGTAGGAATGCGGACGAGTGTTATAAATTTCACAGTGATGCGGGCAGTTCATTGGCTTCAGCATAAATTCTTCCCCTTCATGCGGGGTTTGAATGGGCTGAAATGAATCTTTACCGTATTTATCGTAATGTCCGGACGTAACGTACAGCTCCTTATGGCCAATATGGGGAGATATAACCTGTTGGTAGCCAGCCTTTACCTGAGCGTCGCGTAAAAACTGCTCCAGCCTCTCACGTACCAGCACGCCCCTGGGCAGCCAGAGTGGAAGCCCGGGGCCAACCTTATCGGAAAAGGTAAACAGTTCCAGTTCTTTCCCGAGCTTGCGGTGATCGCGTTTTTTGGCTTCCTCCAGCATGTGGAGGTATTCTTTAAGTTCTTTCCGCTTGGGAAAACTGATTCCGTAAATCCGGGTTAACTGCTTATTCTTTTCGTCGCCCCGCCAGTAAGCACCGGCTACATTCAGTAGTTTAATAGCTTTGATGTAGCCGGTATTCGGGATGTGACCCCCGCGGCAGAGGTCGGTAAATTCTCCCTGTTGATAAAAAGTAATGCTTCCATCTTCCAACCCTTCAATAAGGTCGAGCTTGTAGGGATCCCCTTTTTGGGTAAAGTAATCGATAGCATCGGCCTTACTTACCTCGGTGCGGATGAATTCATTCTTGTTCCGGGCCAGCTCGTGCATGGTTTGCTCTACTTTTTCAAGGTCATCGCTAGAAAATTCCTGGTCGCCAAAATCAACGTCGTAGTAAAACCCATTATCAATGGCAGGGCCAATTCCAAATTTTACTCCCGGGTACATCTTTTCCAGTGCTTCAGCCAGTACGTGGGCCGAAGAATGCCAGAAAGCTTTTTTTCCTTCATCGTCGCGCCAGGTCAGCAACTGTACGGCCGCATCTTTATGAATAGGACGGTCAGATTCCCATACTTCTCCGTTTACCTTGGCTGCCAGTACGTTTCTCGCCAGTCCCTCGCTAATGCTCGTTGCAATGTTGTGCCCGGTTACTCCTTTTTCAAACTGCTTTTTACTTCCGTCGGGTAAGGTAATATCAATTAATTCAGCCATCCGAGTTTTCTTCTCTTATTTTTTTATTTTCTTCTGTTTCAGAACGGGTACTTTCAGCGTATCTCGTTTTTCCTGCAAAGCTTTTTCGCGACGAATTTTCTGCAAATATGCTACTTTTCTACTAAGTTTATCCAGTTCTTTACTTGCAATTTCCTGAATTTTACGGTATTTAACGTTATTCATTGCGAGTATTTGGTTATATGCTTCCCTCGAATTGCTGTACATCCGCTTTTTATTGTAAGCCCGTGCTTTTATGAGTTTACCCCGGGGTCGTGAGTTCCAGTCAGACTCATTCACGTAGTATACAGCCGAATCGTACTTCTTCAACTGGTAATAATAATCTGCCAGTAACTGCTTAAATTGATTATAAGAGGCCAATCTTAGCCCCTCTCTAAGTTCACTTATGGCATCTTCCCGGTGGTTATCAGCCCACAGCATGCGGGCT
>CAZIWJ010000016.1:0-18672 GCA_964542855.1 uncultured Roseivirgaceae bacterium | reverse complement strand
TCTAAGTTCACTTATGGCATCTTCCCGGTGGTTATCAGCCCACAGCATGCGGGCTTTCAGCATCACCCGGTCTTTTTCCGGCAACCGTTTCCCCAGCTTTCCATCCAGCAAAGCTATTGCCTGCCCAGTATTTCCCTGTTCCAGGTATATTTCAGCTACAAGGGCCAATGCCTGTTGCCGGTAATTATTTTCTTCTATTGCCGCTGACAGCCAGTTTAGCGCCCGGGTGGTATCTTTATTTAGCCACAAGGCTTTACCATAGTACCAGGCATATCCGGGGAAAGGGTCATTTTTATTTAACTGCTCCAGAAAATTAAGCGACTGCTCGTGGTTCCCGTTTTCCAGGTTCAACGCACCCGCCAGTAGAGGAAAGCGAACGTAGCTGCTATCCATCTGCTGCAGGTACACCAACGCGCTATCCAATTCACCCCTTTCCAGAAACAGTTGAATAACCTCAGCCAGCATGCGAGATGAATTACGTTCTTGTACCTCCTTTAGGCCTAGCTTTAAAATATCCATAGCTCGTTCTTCCTGGTTTAGCGAAGTGTGCAGACTGGCCTGTTTCAGGTAGAGTTCCGGTACTGGCTTTTTTTTCGTAAGTTCATTGAAGGTTGCCACTGCCGAAACCCGGAAGGCACTATCTTTATTGGGAGGAGGAATAATACTGTATTGCTCCTGTTCGCCGGTACAGGAAATGCAAAAAATTATCGCTACGATCATTAACCTGCCGTAAATTGCAGGTATATTAAAATATCTAAGTAAATTCATTACCCTGTACATGGTAACATGCGTGTTAAAATTTGATTTACTTGATAACGTTAACCCTTTAGAACAAAATTATAAATTTAACTCACTATGCGAATTGTACTTACAGCTATTCTGCTACTTTTTGTATCGCAAGCCAGTTTTGCGCAATTTTTTACCATTGGGCCCAGGGTTGGGGTCAGCAGCAGCCAGGTTAAAATTGACGATGTACGCAATTATGATTTCAAAAGTACAGATAACAAACTAGGTTTTCATGCCGGAGTGTTTTCCCGTATTTCTATTTTAGGATTTTACGTTCAGCCCGAAGTACTTTTTACCAACAACGGGGGAACCATTGAAGTTCAGCAATCTGCCCAGGGAACTGCCAATGAAATCCGGGAGTATACTTACAATAAAATTGATGTTCCGGTAATGGTTGGAAAAATGTTCGCAGGTATTTTCCGGGTAAACCTCGGTCCTACCTTCAGTTACCTGCTTAGCGATGAGGTTAACGGCAGTAACGCAGCCAACCAGATTCAGGATGTGATTGAAAATTACAACGATGCTACAATCGGGTACCAGGTGGGTATAGGCCTTGACATCAGTAAACTGATAATCGACCTGAAATACGAAGGCAACCTCAGCCGCCTGGGTAACGAAATTAGCGTGTACGGTGAATCGTTTAATACAGACATTCGAAACACCCAGCTCATTGTTAGCATTGGATTAAAGCTCTTGTAACAACTACCCATTGAGAATAGCCCGCTGGTATACTGCAGCGGGCTTTTTTATTACGTCCCAAGTGCGGTATAACCGCTGTTATGCTAATACATTACAAAGGTGCAGAAAGTAAATACTTAAACTTATTCTGGTTGTTGTTTTGTTACAATAGATAAATCAATGAACCCTTTGTCTTCATCCGGTTAACGATCAGCACAACAGGTACACGGAAAGCCGCTTAATCCAGGGTTAAGAATCTGCCCTTGCTATTTCTTCTGCCTTCTTTACTTTGGGCTTATGAAAAATCAGGATCAGGCAGGCACCTGCTGCCAGCACGGATCCCAGACCGTAAGCCAGCATAAGGTTGGGAATTGTATTCTGAAATATGGTTCCGCTCCACAAGGCACCGGCACCTACACCAATTTCCAGGGCCAGGTAAACCGTGGCCATGGCTTTGCCTCGCTTTGCAGGATCACTCACGTCAACGGTCCAGGCAAAAAGGTTAGGGTTATTTAGTCCCAGCGACAAACCCAGCAGGGCGGCAGCAGTAAAAAACAGGAAAATATTATTTACCTGGGTAATTAAAGCCATTCCTGCTGTAAGCAACAGGGTTGCCGCAATGCTCACTACTCTTCTTCCCAGCCGATCAGAAGCTTTTCCCCCGAAAAAGCGGGTAGATAATGAAGTGGCAGTAACTACACTGAAAAAAAGCCCCTTATTTCCAATACCGAGGTGTTCACTGTGATCGGGAGATACCGTAAGCAACATACCGAAAGAGAAAATACTCATCATCATAACCAGGGAAGGTAACCAGGCCCTGGGTTCAATGATTTCATCCTTTTTCAACAAAAGCATACCCAAACGAAAAGGCCTGGTTTCAGGCAGGGTTTCTTTCAATCCGAGCAAGATAACAATTGAAAGGGCACTAAACCCGGAAGAACTTACAAAAAGGACATCATATCCATATTCCAGGCTAACCCATCCACCCAGCGAGGGGCCCAGGGCCATCCCGGTACTACCGAATACGCCCAGAAAACCAATAGCTTCTCCCCTTCTGTTTGAAGGAACAATATCGGCCACATAAGCGGATGTGCCGGTAGGTTTAAAACCGGTTGAAAAGCCGTGCAGTAATCTCAGCATCAGGAACAGGGCAATGCTTTGGGTAAAGGGATACAGCAAACCACAGGCTGTCGACACGCCTACCCCGATAATCATAATGGGAATGCGGCCGATCTGGTCGGCCAGTTTTCCACTGAACGGCCGGGAAATACCGGCCGTAACGGTGAATAAACTAATAATCAACCCTTTGTAGGCTCCGCCTCCCATTTCATCGAGGTAGCCCGGCAGTTCCGGGATGATCATGTTGAAGCCGGCAAAAAAAAGGAAGGATGAAGTACAAAGCAGCCAGAACTGTGGGGTGTAAAAGCTATTCTTCATGGGTTTCCTGTGCCATGAGCAGATAAGCTTTTATAAATTCATCGATGTTCCCATCCATAACCTGTTGCACGTCAGTGCGTTCCACCCCGGTTCGGTTATCCTTTACCAGCTTGTAAGGGTGCATCACGTAATTTCGGATCTGGGAGCCAAAATCAATTTTCATCTTCTGGCTCTCTACTTCGTCGCGTTCCTTATTTTTTTCTTCCTGTACCCGCTGGTATAACTGAGATTTCAGCATCTTCATTGCCTTTTCCTTGTTCTGAAGCTGCGACCGCTCCTGCTGGCATTCCACCACGATACCCGAAGGCTCATGCCTCAGACGAACCGCGGTTTCCACCTTATTCACGTTCTGGCCACCAGCACCACCTGCACGGTAGGTTTCCCATTTAATGTCGGAAGAATTTACTTCTATGGAAATGGTATCGTCAATTTCCGGGTAGGCAAATACCGATGCGAATGAAGTATGGCGGCGTCCGCCGGAATCGAAGGGGGAAATCCTTACCAACCGGTGTACTCCATTTTCCGATTTTAAATTTCCGTAGGCAAAATCGCCGGTAATTTCCAGGGTAACCGACTTAATACCGGCCGTGTCACCGGGTTGGAAATCGAGTTCCTTCACCTGGTAACCCTGTTTTTCAGCCCACATAATGTACATACGCATCAGCATCTGGGCCCAGTCCTGGCTTTCTGTTCCTCCCGCTCCCGGATTAATCTGAATGATGGCATTTAACTGGTCTTCTTCCCCGCTTAGCATTTTCCTGAACTCCAGGTCCTCGATAAGTTTAGTAGCTTTATTTGTAGCAGACTCAATTTCCGATTCTGTTCCTTCCCCGGCTTCAAAAAAATCGAGTAGTGTTTCCAAATCTTCCAGGCTGGTTGCTGCCTCTTCGTAGCGCTGGGTCCAAACCTTTTTATTCCTGATATCTTTCAGTACTTTTTCAGCCTCTTCCGGGTTGCTCCAGAAATCAGGCTGGGCACTGAGCCGTTCTTCATCTTCTATTTCAGCTACTTTATTATCGTAGTCAAAGATACCTCCTCAAGGCATCCAGTCTTGCCTTCAATGTCTTGTATGCTTCTTTACTCATGGATTTATTACTATTCAGAAATACAATACTAAGGTCTTTAAAGGTGAAAACGAAAACCTGCCGGCAAAATAGCTAAACTGAAAAGCACTGGTAGCCAGGCCTCAGGAAGGATAATTGTTGCTTTCCGTAATTTGGGGTTCATCCTTTTTTAAATTCATGCGCCTTAAATGCCTCCGGAATAAGGCTTCTTTGCCCGGCTCACTGTATACTTCTATACTCCCCTCGCACTTTTCAACCTGTTGCTTAATGTTACACAGCCCCGACCCGGTACCTTATACCCCAATATATTTATAAAATTATTAGAATAAGCTAAACTATTTACTTTTGTGGTTTTGCCGATCAATCCCTAAGCCGTTACCACGTGCTCGTTGTGTACTTGCTGCCGTAATTCAACAACAAAACGCCAAGGGCCCTGGTTGAAATGAGCTATATTATCCATAATTCAGGGATTATTTTGCACTGAATATGATCAACGTTACGGAAATCAACAAATTAAAGTGAAGCTGCGTTGGTGTAATTCACTCAGTAAAGGTCCCAGTTTCCATTCAGGTAATACCGATACAAAACTGCATTTTGTATGGTATTAGCCTCCGGCGGTTCCGTTTTTACGCCGTAAATATTTTTTCCGAACGAAGTCATCATTTGCATCGCTTCGCTATTAAGCCAGCGGGTTGGGGTATTTTCAAATGAAAGCGAGAGGGCCTTTTGCTTCAACTGATCGTCTTTTTTACGGCTCCCGATTATCCAGCCCCATTCTCCCATGGTTAAAATCTGGTTATGCAGGGGAAGCGTACTGAAGCCAGCTACCTGCATGGATTCATCGATACATAAAAATGCACGGGTAGCATAATACGGGCTCCCGGCCTGCGTAATCAGGTAGCCGTATGGCCGAAGGTGGCGGTGGCACATCCGGTAAAATTCTACTGTATACATCCGGTTCAGGTCTA
The DNA here is from genome assembly GCA_964542855.1 of uncultured Roseivirgaceae bacterium. Lineage (GTDB taxonomy): Bacteria > Bacteroidota > Bacteroidia > Cytophagales > Cyclobacteriaceae > CAZIWJ01. The sequence continues at coordinate 13,739 of CAZIWJ010000016.1, read as the reverse complement.
CAGTCCGCGGATCGGGCAGATCAATCAGTATCACATCGTAATAACCAGCCTTTTCGTCCATAAATGTGAAAGCATCCTGGTTCAGCACTTCCACCTTCGGGTTATCCAAAGCCCCCTCGTTGATTTGCCGCAATACCGGGTGTTCTTTCCCTAGCCGGGTCATTTCAGGGTCAAGGTCTACCAGTGTAATCTGTTCCACCGATTCGTACTTCAGCAGTTCCCGTACTGCACAACCATCTCCTCCGCCCAGCACCAGGATTCTTTGCGGGTTAGGGGTTAGCTGCATTACGGGGTGAACCAGGGGTTCATGGTACATTTCCTCGTCTACCGTACTCAGTTGCTGGTTTCCGTTCAGATACAACCAGTAATCATTTTTCCACTGGGTCATGATAATTTTCTGGTAGCGGGTCTGCTGTTCATAAATGACTTTATCCTCGTACCTGCGCTGCTCACCAAATAGCACAATCGGTTCGGCCATTACGAAGCCGGTAATAAGTAAGGCAGCCACTCCTGCCCCGGCAGTTCCCAGTTTTCGTTGGGTATGAAAGTCAATAGCAGGCCATAGTAAACGCAGCAGCAGCAAAGCTACTGCAAAATTGATGGTTCCCAGTACAAAAGGCGTGTAAGTAAGTCCCAGGTAAGGCAGCCCCACAAAGGCAAAGAACAATCCACCGGCCAGGCTGCCGTAATAGTCTTTTTCCATTACCGATGAAACATTAACCCGCAACCGTTCGAAGGCATTATTTAAACGGATTACGAGGGGGATTTCCATACCAATTAATAGCCCTACGGCCATGCTCAGGGTGTAAATCATGATCCCGGTGTAGCCGGAAAAGGCGGAAACCGTGTAGGCAAAGAGGGCAGCAAATGAAGAAAGAATAGAGAGGGTAAACTCAATGTAGATAAATTTCTGCAGCAGGTTGGTAGAGAAATACTGACTTACCCGGCTGCCCAGCCCCATGGAAAACAGCATCATCGATACAATGAGGGCCCACTGGAAAACCGAATCGCCAAGGAAGTAAGTGGCCAGCGTGGATAGCACGTATTCGGCCACAATACCAGCTAATCCGGTGGCAAAGAGTGCTGCCTTGAGTAAATAAGAGTTTAGTCCCTGTTTGCGTTCCGAAGCTTTTACGTTCATTCACTACAGGCAATAAGTAATTAGCACCGAGCCCCCCACGTAAGCAAAAGCCTCAACTAGTCCCGCACCTACATTGGGTTTTTCCTGATTAATGAGTTCATCAGTAAGTTTCTGCCCGGGTAATAGTACCCGGTCGGTAAGCAGGCGAGCCAGGGGTAAAAACAAGAAACCAATTCCCACATCAACGGCCACGTTCAGTAAGCTTTCCTGCCAGCTTACAAAATCGATCATCAGCCCAAAACGAATTAGGTTGGCAATGGCTACAATGGCCCCGGCAAAACCCAGGCCTACCGCCACGTTATCGCGTTCAATGTGGTCATGCACATCGAAGGGAACCAGGGCGTTGTAAACAAAAGAAGTAAGAATAAGCAGTACCTGCCCCACAGCCCAGAAAGCCAGCGCGGTTACTATACCCCCACCTTCGCCGGAAACGGAACCAAGAATGATTAAACCAGTACCTATTGCACTCGCCGCCTCGATAATACCCGTACCTGCATTCCGGTCTTCAATAACTTCTTTATACACACTGAAGCGACTGAGAATAACCTTGTCATTAATTAGAATAGACAGGTTTAATAAAATAATTGCCATGATACCATAAACTCCAATGTCGATACTATCCTGTACCAGGCCGTTAGAATCACCAATTACGGCACCGCCGATAGCTAGCAGCAAGCCTATGAAGTACCCCACGTGGGCAACCGCAAAAGCAAAATTATCTTTTTCAACCAGTTCTGATTTTACGTTAATTTTCCGGTTAAATACTTTCTGGTAAACAATTTTACCGATGAGAAACAAAACGAAGCATTCGGCAATGTAAACCAGCACGGTAAGCAGTGAGTCGAGAAGGTCAATGAAATCCATAGGATGTAAGTAAGGTAAGGGTTGAGTTAATTACTTGCCAAATCCGCTGCTTCGGGAACGAAAACCGGAAGAGCCGGAGTACCGCGATCCCGAACGACTGGTTCTTGAGTTTCTCCGGCTGGAGAATCGGTTACTGGTACGGTAAGTACTATTGGGCCGGGTGGTAGAGGTGTAGGTACTTCCCGTACCGTAAACCGGCCTGCCCCTACTGGATCCGTAGTACGGCCTGCCAGAACGGTTGTAACGCTGGTAGTCGTTGTAGTACGAACGTCGTGCCGGGAAGGTAGCCATGTTAAACATGCTGTTCATAAAGGCATACTGACCGTAAAATGCCCAAAAACTGTTACCGTTCCGGTTTTGCCACTGCCCGTACCGCTGGTTACCGACGTAATTGGAATAGCCGGGAGGGCTTGCTGTTTTATCAATTTTTCCGTCTTCCCCTTTCGAAGCCAGTTCCATCCCCATGTTCTGCTCGTTACGCTGGAAAAATTCGCGATCTACTTCGTACCAGTCGGTAATTTTTTCTTCTGGCCTGGCATCGGGCGATTCGTGCGAAATAATGCGGTATTTATGCTGGTAATCTTTAAAGAAAGTGCCTTCCACGTTCATATCATAGAGCATGATCGTGAACATGGGTACATTAGTCATATCGCGAATAAATCGGTCTACCGGGCTTTTCTTAAATTCTTTTCCTCCACCGCAGCTATTCATCAATATCATTAAAAAAACAGAAAGTAAGGTGATTAATCGGGCTTTTGAACCTGTTCTCTTGGGCATAGTAAAATAATTTATTCAGGTGCTGTTAGTTAGTTCTACACGTTATTAGTCGTACGCCAGCAAAAACTGTTACACTTTCAATAACGTAAGGCTTTAATTTGGGTAAAAAAAGGTACGCTTCAAAAAAACGTACCAAATAATGGCTATTTAACCAGTTTTTAATTTTAAGCGTAAGCTTCTTCCCGTTTTTTGGGAAGTTGCTGCATGGCCTTCTCGGCCCGCTTATTGGCCCATTCGGTTTTAATTTCGAACCATTTTTTATCCAGCACTTTCCGTATCATATCATCGACATACGATAGTACAGTAATTTTCCATACTCCTTCCAGTCGTTTTTTATAAGAAGGGTTCAACGAGCGGATGCTCATACCGAATCCACCTTCGGTATACTCTATGTAGTGCCAGTATTCACCAGGCATAAATAAAGTATCACCGTTTTCCAGTTCGCAACGGTATCCTTTCACGTAATTTAAGGCCGGAAAATTTTCGTAATCCGGTTTAGATACGTCGATAGCAGAATGCACGTTTAACGGATAACGGTATAGTAGCGACGAATAGTCGGGTTCAAATAGCGTTATCCTCCGCTTCCCGGTAAATTGGGTAAGAAATACATTCGATAAATCCATGTCCTGGTGCATGCGGGCTACCGACCCTTTTCCCCCGAAAAACATGTAGGGAAATTTTTTCAGGTAGGTAGAACTGATTTCCGGGAAGTAAAAGTCTTCACGTAATTCCGGTACGTGTTTGAAAATATCGAAAAGATGAATGCGCAACTTGGTTGGCTCAGATGCAATTAAATCCAGGTAATCTCCGAACTTCATGTGCACATTCGGCTCTTTCAGCGTTTTATATTGGTTTTCTTTCTTGTTATCATCGTACATTCCTACTTTCACGTCACCAGCCACTTGCTTAAAGTAGTCAAGCGTCCATTTATCGTAGCATTCGGCCCCTTTAAAAAAATTACGAATGATAACAGGTTTTTGTGGTTTTAAGTAATTCTTCTCGAAATGCTCGCGGACGAATTCTTCCATTACCGGAATTTCCTTACTGAATGAGATTGGCATGGTTAATGATTTTATAGCTCGTGAGAGTTAATTTTAAATGTTTATACGCAAAAAAACACTAACCAGATTCATACTACTGGTGTATATTTTGAAATATGATTTGCAAAATCTGACAAATATATTACATCCCAATTTTAAACCTCTTACTTTTCTACTTCTGTTATGAGAAAATTTACAATATTTTTTTCTTTTCTAATTTTAAGTTGTGTTACTTTTTCTTTTGCTCAGGACATCAAAATCGGTCCGCGGGTGGGCATCAACCTGGCGAATTACACGGAAAGTGAGGGTGGAACATCCTTCGATCCCCGGTTTGGCCTGCAATACGGTGTGTTGGCTGAAGCTAACCTGATCGAGTACATTTCTGTTCAAAGTGGCCTGATGATCAGCGGTAAAGGCTTCCGGCTGCAAGAAAGCCAGGCAATCGGTAATGATGAAATTACTGTGGAAACTGCTGTAAACCCGGTTTACCTGGAAATCCCTGTTAATGGGGTGTTTCGTTACGAAACCGGTGAAAGTGCACTGTTTGGTACTGTTGGCCCCTACTTCGGGTTTGGTGTGTCTGGTAAAAGCCGACTAGACATTAACGGGGAAAAATCTGACGATAAACTGGAATTCGGGGAAAAAAATCAACCCAACTCTGTCGACGTAGGATTTGGCCTCGGTGGCGGGGTGGAATTGCCCATTAACGGATCGCCGCTGCAACTGGGCGTGAATTATGCTATTGGTATAACCAATGCTTCAGATGGTTCTAACGGATCGAAGAACAGCGTATTTAGCATGTACGCTACTTATTACCTGTTTACGTTGTAGCGATAGGGAATAGAAATAACTAAACCAGATTAGGCGCCTCAGGCTGAGAACTTCCACCTGAAGCGCCCCATCAACTATCAGTACAACCTAATATACCTGATGTAAAAGGCTGCTATTCTTATGCCTTAAATCAATGACCGTATTGTATTACCTCCCTTTTTATTCCGAAATTTAATTTTTCGAATACTCAATCTACGGTTTGCAGATGCTAATTACTTTGGCAGCATGCAATGCAGCCCGCGTAAGCCGCTCATTTACAATACCTGAGTTTAATTAACAAATTTTTAGATATTTCATCAGCAAGAAGAAAGAACACACAGTGTTCACAACGGTATAAAAAATTACTCGAACTTTTCTACGCAATTAAAAAGTTGTAATTCCTTTTGAAGGAAAGCTAAAGCAGGGCCCAACTCACAATAAAACAGACTGCGGTTTTTTCCTTGCGCAAGGGCACATAAAAAAATAGCAACACGGTCGATGTTGCTATTTTAATTAGTAGTAAGCTTTTGTGTTAATTTATTGGAAGCTATCAGCTATTCATTGCCTTTTTCATCCTCATCGTTGAAGCGGATTACATCCCAGGTATGATCGGCAAGCAAGGTAACTTCCGCGATGTATTCGGAAAAAGGCTTAACCCTTCCCCATTCGTTCGGACCCACCATTGAGATTACGTCTTTTCCGCTTTTTTTCTGGTAAAAGTAATACGTGTGCCCAATAATAGGCTCGAAATTCATTTCAGCAGTGTAAATCCGTTCTGAAACTTCCACCCGGTCTTTAATGTCGTGAGCCTGCTGAACCAGCGTACGCATCTGGTCTTTCAGCTGGTCCATCTGGCTTTCAGTTTGCTGTTGCATGGCTTTAACTGCACGACCTTTGATTTTACCTTTATCTTCAGGCTTAATTACTACCCCACCAACCGAGTGAGGAAATGTTAGCGTACCCGGTTTGTCCGCAGTTTTCTCCTTGAACCTTTCCAGGTCGATTTTTTCAACATCAATTTTTTGCTTGTCGGTTGGTTTTTTGTTGTCCTTTCCCATGATTAAAATTATTGCACTGAACTGCTATCGGCAGATAAAATTCGTTCTTTCAAATTCGGTTTTGAGCCCGGAAATGTAGTCCGGGTTGCTATGTCGTAACTGAAATACAATACTACAATGATAAAAACGATAGCGAAGATCAAAAAAATTTTTTTTCCCCGGCTCATAGCTTAAATTCATGTTACACTGTTCACAACGAGTTACTGTGTAAATAGTTCGCACCCCCAAGCGGTGGTTTTCATAAAACCGGAGGCTTCATTGCATAAATAGATTTAACCCACAGATTGTTTACACAATTCGTTTTTACATTGCCGGGGTTTCCGGTTTGTAACCGGGTCCTTTTACAAAGCGACCGGGTGTAGCCCCGGTATGCTCCCCGTTATTAATTACCTGTACGCCGTTCACAAACACATACTGCATGCCTTCTGCATACTGATGGGGCTTTTCAAAAGTAGCTTTATCGGAAAAAATTTCCGGGTCAAACACCACTACATCGGCAAAGTATCCCGGTACCAGCTTCCCCCGCTTACGGACTTTCAGGTTTTCTGCCGGCAACGCCGTAAGCTTACGAATTGCCTCTTCCAGTGGAATAACCTGCTCATCGCGTACGTAATGGCCAATGAGCCGCGCAAAAGAACCATAAGCCCGTGGATGGGTACTGTTTTCCAGGAAGGCCCCTTCGGCCGACATGGATGAAGCATCGGAACAAAAACTCATGTAAGGCAGGGCTACTTTCTTTTTTACATTATCTTCCGACATGCTGAAGTACACTGCCTGTATGCGCCCGCGGTTGGCCAGGAATAAATCGATCACCGTTTCTTCCGGAGTCTTTCCCCGGGCCAGGGCTACGTCTTTTAGCGACTGCCCGATGTACTGTTGCAACGAATCCTGGCGGAAGCCAACCAGTAATATGCCTGAAGGTGGGCAGGAAGGAAAGTAAATTTCTTCCAGCACTTTTTGTCGGGTTTCTTCATCGTCGAGCCGGGCCATAATTCCCTTGTATCCTCCCTCTTTCGACCAATCGGGTAATACCACTTTTAAACCGGTGCTGCTGGCCGGGTAATTATACATGTCGGTGGTAACCGATAAGCCTTCGGCCTGGGCAGCCTCAATCATGGCGATAGCCGTATCCAGTTTGCTCCAGTTTTGCTGGCCGGACGCTTTAAAATGATACACCTCCGCCCTAATATTGGCATTGCGAGCAATGGTAATCAGTTCATTCAGTGCTGCCAGCAGGCTATCGCCCTCGTTGCGCATGTGGGAAATATACATGCCATCGTATTCGGCTGCTACCCTGGCCAATTCGGTAAGCTCTTCAGTGTCAGCGTGAATGCTGGGAACGTAAATCAGCGATGAAGATATGCCCACAGCACCGGCTTCCATTTCTTCGCGCAGTAATTTTTTCATTTCTTCCATTTCTGCCGAAGTAGGTTTGCGACTTTCGTACCCCATTACATATCGTCGCAGGGTGGCATTCCCCACAAAAGAAGTAACGTTGGTGGAAACTCCTTTTTGTTCCAGGTGTGCCAGGTATTCGCCCAGGGTGTTCCAGGTAACATCGTAGGTAATATTGGTCTGCCCCCTTTGCATGCTGGCCTTCATTTCTTCGTTTAACGGCCCCATAGAGCTGCCTTCCCCCATCACTTCCAGGGTTACCCCCTGCCGGATATCGCCTTGCGAACGCCCGTCGTACAACAAGTCGTCATTTGCCCAGCTAAGCATATTAATGAAACCGGGGGCTACGGCCAGCCCGCTAACGTCTACAACTTTTTCCGCGCTAACGTTTTCCAGTTCACCGATAGCCGCAATGGTATCGGCAGTAATACCTACATCGGCTACGATAGGGCTGGCCCCGGTGCCATCGTAAATAGTACCTCCTTTTAAAATCAGGTCGAAGGTGGTATCGTTTTGGTTTGATGGCCCGGTACAGCTAAACAGTAACGCGGCCAGTGATAAAGCAAGGGGATAAATATTGTAGCTTTTCATGTTCCTGCTAATTAGGGTTTGGATGATGGATGCAAATTATAAGAATAATTTAAAAACAGGGAATTTGCCGGTAATCAACGCCATTGCTGTAGAATACAGGAATATGTTATCGGTATTCCCTGTGCCCTGTCGTGTAGTCATGGTTACTTCAATGCATATTCCTGCATCATACCATACCCTGTACGGCATTGCCCTGGTTGGTTTTTAGTGCCAACCCATTACAAACCAATAATTTAGCAACGAGCTATGCTCGTTACTACGGTTTATGATTTGTAACTTACCGGTTGGCTGTACTTCCGCCCCGGTACCGGTTGAACCAGGCTACGATATGATCAATTTTGCTAATCAGTTGGCTGGGCCGGTTGGCAATAAAGTGGTAGGCTCCCGGCATTTCTACCAGTGCCGTTTCTATTTTCCGCAACTTAAGGGCATGGTACAGCTGCTTGCTCTCTGATAAGGGCGTCCGCAAATCGGCTGTTCCTACCATCACCAGCGTGGGGGTTTCAATATTACCTACCAGCGATACCGGCGAGAACTTCATATAAGTTTCTATATTTTCCCACGGCTGACCAGGGTAGCGGTAATTCGCGTAGCCGTAGTAATTGTCGGCCACCAGGGTTTTGCTCACCCAGTTCATCACCGGTTTAATTACTGCCGCTGCCCGGAAACGGTTGTTTTTCCCAATCATCCAGGCAGTCATTATTCCCCCGGCACTTCCACCGGTAACAAACAGGCTGTCTTCCGTAATGTAGTTTCGCTCCAGCATGGCGTCGACCCCGTCCATCACATCGTGATAGTCGTCGCCAGGATAATCATGGTACAACAGGTTCCCGAACTCTTCCCCGTAGCCAGTGCTTCCCCTCGGGTTCGGGTAGAATACCACAAAACCGGCCGAGGCATATAATTGCATTTCCGGGGAGAAGCGATCGCCGTAATTAGCAATTGGCCCTCCGTGGTTTTCTACCAATAAAGGGTACTGCCTGTCTTCCTTAAAAAATGGGGGTTTCACTACCCAGCCCTGAATTTCCCGGTTGTCGACCGACGAAGTGTAGGTAATTTCTTCCACCTCTCCCAACGTCCGGTAATTCAGCAGGTTAGTATTTAAATCGGTAACCCGTTCGGTATCCCCGTCGGTTACTACTGCTACATCTGCCGGGTGGTAGGGCGTGGTGTGGGTATAGGCCAGTTTGTCGTTACCGGATACACTGAAGCTGCCTCCACCATAAGGGCGGGCCGGATTGGTTCCGCCAACGTTTTCGGCAATCACTTTCATTTTCCCGGAAAGGCTGGTGTAACCAATCTTGGTGTTACCATGATCGTCGTACTGGAAGTATAATCCCTGCCCCCGGGCATCCCAGGTTAAGTTGCTGATGTTGCGATCCAGGTTAATGTTTACCGTCTTCTTTCCGGAACCGTCTGGTTTCATCACAGTAACTTCGGCCACCTGGTAGGTTTGCACCTGGTCTTCGTAACCCAAATAGGCAATTTGCCTGCCATCGGGCGATACCACCGGGTTGTAGTCTGGCCCCTGCCGGTCGGTAAGGGGTTCTATTTTCCCGGTTTGTACGTTCACGGCGTAAATTTCCGAATTCCGGTAATCGTATTCCCAGTCGTTGTTCCGGTTGGCCGACAATAACAGGGTAGCGCCGTCAGGAGTCCATACCGGTGTGGTGCGGTGCTGGTAAGGCCCAGTTGTAATTTGCCGGGGCTTGCCACCGGTAGCCGCAACAACAAATACCTGGTAATGGCCCGGTTCCATGTAGCCTGAACCGTCGGCTTCGTGTTTCACGCGGGTAGTTATCCTCGGATTATCGGCCCATTCGGCCCCTTTGGGCTTTTTGGGCGGTTTTACCAGTACGGGGCCAACTTCGGGTACCAGCATACTGAAAGCCAGTTGCTTACCATCGGGCGACCAGCTCAGTTCGCGGGGTGAACGTTCCAGTTGGGTAAGCCTGGCGGTTTTACCCGAAGCCGTCCAGTAGAGAAATATTTCCGCGCCCTGTTCATCGGTGGAACTGATGTAGGCGATTTTTGTACCGTCGGGCGACCAGCGGGCCGAAGATTCGCTTACATCATTTCCGCTGAGTTTAACGGCATTGCTGCCATCTGCATTCATCAGCCAAAGGCGAGCCGTACGGCGGTCGCGCATGATGTCCATACTTTTGCGTTCGTAAACGATTTGCGTACCATCGGGAGAAATCTGCGGGTCGTTAGCCCATTGCAGCCCAAACACATCCATCCGGGAAAAAGCAGGTTTTTCAGGATTTTGACTAAACGTGAAGCTACCCAGGAAGAGCAGTAAAACTGTGAAATAAAGTTTCATAAGGTGTGGTGAAGAAAACTATTTAACGATTGTTTTTACTTGGGTTAGGTTAAAAGAAAGGGCAGGATAAAACCCTGAGTTTTGCTCCGGCACTTCTACAACAAAATACGAAGCAAAGTAGCAGGCAGGAAACCCTCCCTGCCTACGCTGAGTAATTACTTTAAAGCAACCTCCTTTGATAGCCTAAACTACAAAATATGCTGTAATTTAAGTGGCATCTACAAATAGCGACTCTTACGAATCGCCGGCCACGCCACTTTCTGCTATTAGTACGAGCAGGGCGTACTGAATAGACTTATGGCCATCTTTGTTGGCCCACCATTCCAGCAGGGAGTGTGCCCACTGCCCCTCTCCTCCCCGGCCAATGGTAACCGCAGGGATACCCAGGGCGATGGGAGTATTGGAATTGGTAGAGCCACGAGTAATCCGGGGCTCAATTTCAAAAGGCTCAAGCGCAGCCAGCGTCCGCTGAATTAACGGCAGGTCGGGCGACAGCTCGCCAGATGGACGGTTCCCGATCATTTCCATCTTAACCGCTACCGGGTTGCCTTCCCTCCTGATACGGTTTTGCTCATCCAGTCCTTTTTGCACGGCCTGCTCCAGGATAACGTCCATGGAATCGAGCCGCACCGGGCTTAATGAACGCATATCTATTTCCATGGCCGATTCAAAAGGAATGGAATTCACCGAGGTTCCCCCTCCGATTCGCCCTACGTTGTAACTGGTTTTCGCCCCGTGATCGGTAAAAGCATCGGCCGCTTCGACAAAGTATTTAATGGTGGCTCCCAGGGCATGGTGCGGGTTACCCAACCCGAAAGCTCCCCAGGAATGACCGCCCGGCCCGCGGAAAGTAACCCGGTAACGGTGCGAACCCAGCCCCTTGTAATTTACCCGGCCCAGGTCACCGCCGTCAATGGCAATCCAGGAATCGATTTTCGGGCCTTTTTCACTGAACAGGTGTTTCACACCACGTAAATCGCCCAGCCCTTCTTCACCAACTGTACCGATGATCAGGATGTCGGCCTCGGTTTCAATATTGTATTCATTCATGGCCCGCAGAACGGCCAGTACCATGGATAATCCACGGGTATCATCGCCCACGCCGGGTGCAAACAGGGTGTCGCCGCTGATTTTCACTTTGGTGTTGGTTCCTTCCGGGAAAACAGTATCCAGGTGGGCATCAAAAGCTACCGTTTTATTTCCCGATTTTCCTTTACGCAAAGCCAGAACGTTGCCTACTTCATCAATCCAGGCTGAATCGACGCCAATTTCCTCCAGCATGGCCTTGAATGCTTCGGCCCGCTTCTCTTCTTTAAAGGGTGGAGCCGGAATTTCGGTCAGGGTAATTAAATCCTCAATGGTTTGGTCGTCAGTATCTTCAATGTACTGGAACGCTTCCTGCAGCAAAGGGCTTTGGGTAAGCCGCTTTACTTCTTTGGTGTATTTCTTTTCAACCGATATTTCTTCTTCTTGTGCGTAAACAAAAACCGGTATAACAAGTAATAAAAACGTAATTGCTCTTTTCATGATTAATCATTGCTTTAACTTAATAACCGTGAATCTACTAAAATATGTTCAGAAACAGCAGCAGTACGGAACCTTCATCCTGAGAATCGGGAAATTCCTCTTACTCTTATAAATCCGGGGTTTCAGGCAACTATTTGCACTTTCGTTTCAGTTTTATTAACTCCAGGAACCGTTAAAATAACAGCATGAAATACGATATCCTCATCATTGGCGCCGGCATTGTAGGGCTGGCTACTGCCTACCAAATTAAAAAGAAACACCCTAAACTGAAACTGGCAATCCTGGACAAGGAGCAGGGCCTGGCCACCCACCAAACCGGCCACAACAGCGGGGTAATTCACTCGGGCATTTACTACAAGCCCGGCAGCCTGAAGGCCGAAAACTGTATTCGAGGTTACCAAATGCTAATTAATTTCTGCCACGAACACGAAATTCCTTACGAGCGGTGCGGAAAGGTAGTTGTTGCCACCTCGAAGAAGGAGATTACCCAGTTAAACAAAATCCAGCAGCGGGGAGAAGAAAACGGGTTAACCGGGATCCAGCGGCTGGTTGGAGAAGAGGTAAAGCAGTACGAGCCTCACGTAAACAGCCTGGAAGCTATTTTTGTACCCCAAACCGGTATTGTAGATTACACCGCTGTGAGCAGGCAGTATGCTGAAGAAGCCCAAAAGCTGGGGGCTGAAATTTTTCTCGGCGAACGAGTGGAAGCTATTCGCGAGGAAGCGGGGCAGTCGACCGTGGTTACGCAGGGAAACTCCTTTCGTACCCGGCTGGTGGTGAATTGCGCCGGGTTGTATTCCGACAAAGTGGCCCGGCTTACCCAGGAAAAGCTGAACGTAAAAATTGTTCCCTTTCGTGGGGAGTACTTTAAAATTCGCAAAGAGCGCCAGCACCTGGTCCGCAACCTTATTTACCCGGTTCCCGATCCGAACTTCCCGTTTCTTGGCGTACACTTTACCCGCATGATTTCGGGTGGCGTGGAAGCCGGCCCCAACGCTGTACTGGCCTTTCAGCGGGAAGGGTACGAAAAAACGTCGGTTAACTGGAAAGAACTTAGCGAAACCCTCAGCTGGCCGGGCTTCCAGAAAGTGGCCTTTAAATACTGGCAAACCGGGCTGGGCGAAATGTATCGCTCATTTTCTAAAAGGGCATTCACCAAAGCCTTGCAGAAACTAATTCCTGAAATCAGGGAAGAGGACCTACTTCCCTGCGAGGCGGGGGTGCGGGCCCAGGCCTGCGATAAAAACGGCGGGCTACTCGACGATTTCCTGATCCTGGAAGAAAAAAATGCGGTAAACGTGTGCAATGCCCCTTCTCCTGCAGCTACTTCATCTTTAAGCATTGGCGATACGGTAGCCGACCTGGCGCTAAAACGTTTCGGCGTTTCGGTGAGCCCGTAACTTTGGTTCGGACTGCTTTACGGGAAATGAAACGCAATTGGACAATCTGTTTTTATCGAGGATGGAGAAGCCAGGTTAGCTATTTTACGCCTACAGTCAGAACGTCATTACAACCACTCCCCGGTCGGTAATTGTATTGCCGACCCGCATTACCGTACCGGCTTACCGGGTAATTGAAATACCCAGTTACAAAAACTTGCTGCCGGATACCTCTAATCGATCCAGCCAGGTGTTTTAAATAAAAGTGTTGTAGCTGTTCCCTGATCATCAATTTTTTTTACGCAACTTTTAAGATCGTCCGGGATAGCGTACAGTTCTTCGAACCACATGCCGGAACTTAGCCCAGAATTACCTTAATAAAAAAAGCGTATGAGGCTTGGCCCTATACGCTTTTCTTTCCTGTAAGTCATTGAGGAGTGCAGCCGGAAGGATTCGAACCCTCAACCCCCAGAGCCGAAATCTGGTATTCTATCCAGTTGAACTACGGCTGCGAAAAGAGGTGACAAATATACAGAAACGTGCCTCGGTTTTGCAAGAAGTATTTACTACTACCTACAGTAAACCGCAAAGTTTCTTCTCATAACTACCGTTTCAGGTAACCAGCCCAACCAAATGTTACATCTTGTTAATCGTGAAAGATATCGGCGCATTTTGCTGAAGAAATTTAATTGTAATTACACCAATTAGCGGGTAATAATGCTTGCTTAGGAAAATTATTTTCTCTCGTGTGGTAGCCTACGATGCCACAGGAAAATAATACCTCTTTTAAAATTTAGTTCACTGTGCTGTATACACGGGCCTGGAAGCTTGTTT
>CAZIWJ010000015.1:0-27413 GCA_964542855.1 uncultured Roseivirgaceae bacterium | reverse complement strand
GGTGAATCATTTCAGCAATAAGCACCGCACAGGTAGAAGAATCGGCGCCACCACTTAAAGAAAGCACAAACCCCCTGGCCTTACTTTTTCGCAGGTAATCGTAAAGTGCCAGGGTGAGGGCAGCAGTAAATTCTTCTTTGCGTTCACTACTATCGGTAATCGGCAGGGAATGGTGCTGATCGGGGCTAGAAAAATCTACATCGATGAAAACCAGGTTAACCGGTTCAAACGAAAAGCGATTATTTTTAGCAAGCAGTTTACCGTTACGAGCAATGAGAACATCTCCATCGTAAATCATCCTGCCCGCTTCATTACCCAGCAGGTTTGCAAAAAGGTAAGTACAACCCAGTTGCTCAGAAACGGGTACAATCAGTTCTTCCCTGGTGTGTGTTTTGGCAAACGCAAAATGACTGGCACTGGGATTCAGGATAAGATCAATGTCATTGAAAGTGTAAGCCGGACGCTCATCTTTCCGCCAGGCATCTTCGCAAATCTCGAACCCTATTTTAATTCCATGAAGGTGGAACTGAATATCACCAAATGGCACCGGTTTACCATTAAATTGTACTTCAATTACCTTTTTTCTTTGCCAGGGCGTAAACCAGCGGGGTTCGTAGTGTACTCCGTCGTTAGCAAGAAATTGTTTGGCCACGAACCCTTGTAAGTCGCCGTTGCTGATCAGAGCAACCACGTTGTAACGCCTGCCTTCTGCCATCATAGGCAGACCAACAGCTACGGTAATATCGTTACAATGCTTACATATTTCCTCGAGTTGATTCAATGACTTACGGTAAATCCAGTTGCTGAGGAAAACATCCTGGCAACCGTACCCGGTAATGCATAACTCGGGCAGGCAAAGAATATCAACCTGGTTACTTTTCGCTTGCTCTATTGCCTTAAGAATATTTTGCTGGTTGGTTTGCCAGTCTATGGGCGTTTGATTAAGGGTACCCCCTGCAATTCTCAGTTTATTCATTCAACCCGGATTTATTGGCCTTTCTATTCATCATCATCAGAAGAAAGCATGTCTAAAGCTTTCATGGCAGCATTCTGTTCAGCTTTCTTTTTACTCATACCAAAACCAGAGGCCATGAGTTCATCGTCGATATATAAACTTGAACAAAACTCTTTCTGCCCCCCCTGGTCGTTAGAAGATGATGTATCGAAAGAAATATCCAGATTTCTTTTCTGGGCGTATTCTATTACCTGGCTTTTGTAATTGTGGTTACTTTTAACAATTTCCTCGATATCGAAATGAGGAATGATTAGGCGTTCAAGGATAAAACTTTTGCAATAGTTAAATCCGCGATCAATGTAAACCGCCCCAACCAGGGCTTCGAGGGTATCGCCGTTAATAGATTTATGGGAGGCCGTTCCTTTACGCGTAGCTTTATCGTACTCCACAATATCGTGAACGCCAATTTTTCTTGCTAGCTGGTTTAGCATTTCCCGGTTTACGATCCGGGAACGGATTTCAGTTAAAAAACCTTCGTCTTTGTAAGGGTATTTCTTAAAAAGATATTCGGCTACTACTACACCCAGAACGGCATCACCGAGAAATTCAAGGCGCTCGTTCGATTCTTTTAAGCCGTACATATTTTCCTTGGCAACGGAAACGTGCCGGGTAGCAAGGCGGTAAAGTTCCAGGTTAGTCGGTTTACGACCAACAATGGTTTCTATGGCGTGAGCAAGTTTTTTATCACGATCGGCATTAACCGGCCCTGTAGTTTCGAGTGCCCACTTTACTGTAGTTTTTTTAAACGGATTCAATCGGGCGAACACCCAGTTAATCTTCGAAGGTTCAATCACTAAATATTAACTTTACTAAAAACTACCGAGCAATTATGTCCACCAAAGCCAAAGGTATTGCTAATTGCCACGTTTACTTCTCTCTCAACCGATTCGTTAAAAGTAAGCTTTAATTGCTTATTAAGGCGTTCATCGAGGGTAAAATGGTTAATTGTTGGTGGAATAATATTATGGTTGATAGCCAGAATGCTGGCAATTGATTCAATAGCACCGGCAGCACCGAGGAGGTGGCCGGTCATGCTTTTGGTTGAACTGATGTTTAATTCAAAGGCATGATCGCCGAAAACTTCCTGGATACCCATAATTTCAGCCACATCTCCCAGGGGGGTAGAAGTGCCATGAACATTGATATAATCTACTGTATCGGGAGAAATTTCAGCATCTTTAAGTGCGTTCTTCATTACACTAATTACCCCCAACCCTTCCGGGTGCGGGGCAGTCATGTGATAGGCATCGGCCGACATTCCTCCGCCCAGAATTTCAGCATAAATTGTAGCTCCCCTCGCCTGGGCATGTTCGAGCGATTCTATTACCAGAGCGCCGGCACCTTCGCCCAGCACAAAACCATCGCGGTGTGTGTCGAAAGGGCGGGAAGCCGTTTCCGGTTCTTCATTTCTTTCAGATAGCGCCTTCATAGCACCAAACCCTCCTACCCCGGCCTCAGTTACAGCAGCTTCCGAGCCCCCGGTTACCATGCAATCGGCCATGCCGAGCCGGATGTAATTAAAGGAGTCGATTAACGCGTTGGTTGCCGAAGCACAGGCCGATACTGTAGAGAAGTTAGGACCTCTAAAGCCATACTTTATAGAAATATGGCCGGCTGAAATATCAGCAATCATTTTCGGGATAAAAAAAGGATTGTAGCGAGGAGTTCCGTCGCCTTTGGCAAAGGAAGAAACTTCGTCCTGGAAAGTTTTTAACCCACCGATTCCAGAACCCCAAATCACCCCGGTACGGTCAGGATCAACGTTTCCAGAATTAATATTGGCGTGTTTAATGGCCTCGTCTGCAGCAATTAAAGCGTACTGAGTAAACGGATCCATTTTACGAGCTTCCTTGCGGTCGAAGTACGTTTGCGGATCGTACCCTTTTAATTCGCAGGCAAATCGGGTTTTAAATTTTTCGGCGTCGAAGCGGGTAATTGGGGCCGAACCACTTGTACCTTTTACCAGTGCGTCCCAATAGTCTATCAGCGTATTCCCGATAGGAGTAAGCGCCCCCATTCCTGTAACAACTACCCGCTTCAACTTCATGTCAGTGAGATCTTTTACTTTACGTTCTCTTCCAGATAAGAAATGGCCTGACCAACAGTGGCAATATTTTCTGCCTGATCGTCAGGAATAGAGATATTGAATTCCTTCTCAAATTCCATGATTAGCTCTACAGTATCTAGCGAATCGGCCCCCAGGTCATTCTGAAAACTAGCTTCAGGACTAACTTCCGAATCCTCAACACCCAGCTTATCGATGATAATACTTTTTACCTTCTGTGCAATTTCTGACATTATCAATATATTAGTTAATTGAAAATATAATGGGCAAAGAAATACATTAATTGTAATAATGTCAAACTGTTTTTGTTTGCCTTAAATAGGGCGTTCTTCTTTGTTATTGGCGCCAACCCACTAACTTCGCATTTAATATACTACACATTTACTTAACCTTAACCATGCACTACACCACAAAGTTAAAGGTTAGTTATAATTACGACTTTGAGGTACTGGGTATTCTTACTGAAGTTCCTGAATACAAAATTGCCTGGCTGTTAAATGGGGTGCTGGAAATATACCTCGTTAAAACAGAACCGGTTGTATTAAGTTTTTTTAACAGGAGGTGTTCTTTTTCTAATCTCAAACATGAGACTGATTACCGTACCGTTCAACTCATCAAAAACAAATCACTCAACCTGCAAAGTAATTTAGAAGACAATTTTCTGCTGCCCGACTTAAATAAGTATCCGTTCCTGCTCATACAGCGGGATGAGTGCAAAACGCATACCATGGGTAATTTGGCTCACCGGATCATGACTCTCGACGAGGTAGAAGCTGTTGCCTTACTTAACCCCGAAGAACTAGAACATCGTGAAAATCTAATTTTTTATTAATGATAGCGCACAATAATAAAACCAAAATTATTGCTACCGTAGGTCCGGCCTGCAACACACGAGAGCAACTAAAAGAAATGGTACATGCCGGTGTAAATGTATTCCGGCTCAATTTTTCTCATGGTACGCACGAGGATCACCGCAAGGTTGTAGAGCACATTCGGTCGTTGAATAAAGAGCTGAACACCCATGCCTCTGTTCTGCAGGATCTCCAGGGACCTAAAATCAGAATAGACGAAGTGGAGAATGGTTCTGTACCAATAAGCCCGGGCGACCAGCTGATCATTACCAGCAACAAAATGCTTGGGAATAGCAAACAGGTTAGCACAACCTACACTTCCCTGCCACAAGATGTAAAAGTAAACGATACCATTTTAATCGATGATGGTAATATTGAATTGGAGGTTACCCAGGTTAAGGGCGATAATGTACTTACGAAAGTTATCCATGGCAATGCCCTTAAATCCAGGAAAGGGATGAACCTGCCCGATACGGTAATTTCTTCACCTTCGCTTACTGATAAAGACAAAGATGATCTTGCTTTTGGCATTGAAATGGATGTAGACTGGATTGCTCTTTCTTTCGTTAGGAAAGCAGATGATATTCACCAGCTCAAGGAAATTATCGCCGAATCTAAAAAGATGATCCGGGTAGTGGCCAAGATTGAAAAGCCGGAGGCGATCCGCAATATTAACGAAATAATTGCTGCTACCGATGCCCTAATGGTAGCCCGTGGTGACCTTGGGGTTGAAATTGCAATGGAAGAAGTACCCCTGGTACAGAAAAACCTGGCGGAAAAGTGTAACCACGCTTCCATACCTGTAATCATTGCTACCCAAATGATGGAAAGCATGATTGAAAACCCCCGCCCTACCCGGGCTGAAACCAACGACGTGGCCAACGCGGTAATGGACGGAGCCGATTGCATCATGCTTTCAGCAGAAACGGCTGCCGGTAAATTTCCACTGCAAACTGTAAAAAGTATGTTGCGCACCATCATGGCGGTAGAAGAAAACACGGAAGTGATTTACAATAAAAACAGCCGGATTGATAAGGAATCTCCCACGTTCAATAACGACCAAATTGTGCTCAGTGCCTGTCGACTGGCGGAAGAAACCCAGTCTACCGCTATCCTCGGGATGACCAAATCCGGTTATACCGGCGCCCGGTTGTCGGGGCACCGGCCCAAGGCTGATATATTTATATTCACCCACAATGAAAAGTTACTTAATATAATAAACCTCTACTGGGGGGTAAGAGGTTATTTCTACAACAAAATGGCCAGGACCGATGAAACCTTCGACGACATTGCAAAGATTGTTGCCAAAGACGGGTTCCTGAAAAAGGGTGATACTTTTATCACCACGGCCAGTATGCCCATACACTGGGAGAACCGCACTAATATGCTAAAAGTTAACGTGCACGAATAAACCTAAAACTTATCATTTATTACCCTGCAAAACCAGCATTGTTCTGTTACCGGTATTTACATTAATCAGTAATTATGAATATCACGAAAGACTTGTATAAAACCTCGATGGCTTTGTTAACCGATCTTTACCAGTTAACGATGGCTTACGGTTACTGGAAGTCGGGCCTGACCAACCAGCAGGTGGTTTTCAACTTGTTTTTCCGGGATAATCCCTTTAACGGGGGCTTTACGGTTGCCTGTGGGTTATCCTACGTAATAGATTACCTGAACGCCCTTAAGTTTACCCGCGAAGAAACCGATTACCTGGCTACTTTAACTGCACCCGATGGTTCCCGGCTGTTTGAACAGGAGTTTCTGGATTACCTGTTGGAACTGGAGTTTAATTGTGATATTGAAGCCGTTCCCGAAGGTACCATTGTGTTTCCGCAAGAACCTATTGTTCGGGTGAAAGGAAATATCATTCTCGCCCAGCTCATTGAAACCCCACTGCTAAATATTCTGAATTTTCAAACCCTCATTGCTACCAAAGCCTCGCGGATTTACCTGGCTGCAAAAGGTGAACCCGTGCTGGAATTCGGTTTGCGAAGGGCGCAGGGTATTGACGGAGCCATTGCTGCCAGCCGGGCCGCCTACATCGGGGGCTGTTCTTCTACCTCAAATGTGCTGGCCGGCAAGTTGTTTGGCATACCTGTTAGCGGAACCCATGCGCACAGTTGGGTAATGTCGTTTCCCGATGAACTTTCGGCATTTAAAGCTTACGCGGAAGCGCTCCCCGGTAACTGTGTGCTGCTGGTAGACACCTACAATACCATTGAAGGGGTTAAACACGCTATTGAAGTCGGCAAAATACTGGAAGAAAAGGGTAAAAAACTGCTGGGGGTAAGAATCGATTCTGGCGATTTGGCTTACTTTAGTATCGAAGCCAGGAAAATGCTTGATGCTGCCGGTTTTACCGAAACTAAAGTAATTGCCAGTAACGACCTTGATGAAAACATTATCAGTAGCTTGCACGAACAGCAGGCGGCAATCGATACCTGGGGCATTGGAACCAAACTGGTAACTGCCTTCGACCAACCGGCCCTGGGAGCGGTTTACAAATTGGCTGCCATAGAAAATAAGGAAGGCGATTGGCAGTATAAAATTAAATTATCGGAACAGTCTGTGAAAGTGAATAATCCGGGTATCCAGCAGGTTCGAAGGTTTTACTATATAAGTGGTAACCGTAAGTTCCTGCGAGCCGATATGATTTACGATACTCTGGTTACGCTGGCTGATACGTACACCATCATTGATCCCATCGACCCTACCCGGCGCAAGAAGATTAATCCTACCGCTTTTACCTACAAAGACTTACTGGAGCCCGTTTTTCAAAAAGGCAGGCAGGTATACCATACGCCAAATATCCATGAAGTACGTAAGCTCACGCTTGAAAACCTGGAAGAATTGCCTTCCGGCATAAAACGAAACGTAAACCCTCATGCTTACCCGGTCGGGCTGGAGGAACAGTTATACCAGGGGAAAACCGAGTTGATCCTGAAATTAAGAAACCTGGACTAACTTACATCTGCAGTACATTTACCCGCTTCATTTTACCCGAAGTAATGGTGAAATCCTTTATTTTCGTGTACTTGGAACCCATAGCATCACGAGCACGGAAAACCACTTTATACTTTCCGGGTTGTAGCGCCAGGCTATGCTGGGATTTGTTACGGGGCAGATCAACCACCCAGGTTTGGGAGCCGTCGTTATTCAATTCATAAATACTCCCAATACCATTGGCACTGAGGTACAGGTTAACTATGCCGGGGCCGGGAAGGCTTACATCGGTAGTTTCACTTTGCCTGATCTGAACATTATTAACGTAAGTTTTCGGTAGCGTAAGAATTTCCAGGTCGTAAGTACCTACCAGGTACTGTTCTTTGTTTGCCATGTCGTGTACATTTACCACTTTACCATTCTTGCGAACCAGGGCTTTTACTCCTTTTTCGTATTCGGTGTAACCGGGTTGCTGCAGGTTTAATATTCCCTGCGGACTTTGAATTCTAACCACATTATGGGTTCCACCTTCAAAAACCACATTTCTTTTTACTACCGGGGGAATCGTGTTTACCACCACGTCGTAGCTCAACACAGCATCAACCGTTACTGAATCCGGGGTTCCGTTCCGGTCGCGGTAGTGCACGAAGTTGTACATCGGCAACTGCGTACTGTTATTGATGAAGGTTACATTAACGTTGGTTTCACTGGGCCGGTTGTTAATGTCGAGTAGCTCAACGCTAACGGTTGTTTCTTTAAGGGTTTGAGTAAGGGCTTTATTCAGTACGTTTCTGAAATCATTTACGTCGCGAGCGTCGAAGAACTGCCCAACACAATCAAATTCCTTTTCGTAGTCCTTACTCATGCCGATACCGATTACAAAAGGCTTAAGGAAAATATTCTTGCGCTGTAATGCTTTAGAAACAGCGCAGGGGTCGCCATCGCACGATTCTATTCCATCGGTAATAATGATGATTACATTCCGTGAATTCTTATTATTAGCCTGGGGGAAATCGTTGGCCGCCTGCTGGAGTGAATAAGCAATTGGGGTGGTTCCTTTTGGTTTAATCTGACGGAGTTTGAAAATAATTTCATCGTGATTATCGGGGCTAAAACCTACTTCCAGGCGGGTATCTTCGCAGTTCTTGTAGCGGCTTTCGTACTGGTGCCCGTAAGCCCTCAGGGCAAGGTTGAGGTTCTGGTCTATCCTCAGGGAGTCGACCAGGTCGATCAGCAGGTTTTTTGCCACGTTCATCCGGATACTTCCTCCCCAGTCGGCAAACATACTGCCGGAACCGTCGAGCAGAAAAAGAAGGCGGGTATTTTCGGGTGGCTTTTGCATGACCCGCGGGTCACGCTGGGCGTGAAGGGATTGTGAAAATGAAAGAAGTAAAATTAAAAGCAGTCCGTGAACCTTGCGCATCGGTAAAGATGAATTGTATTAATCAGCTTGTAAATAACTAACTCCGGTCAGGAAACGGAAAACCATGTAGGGTATTGCTGGTTTTTAGACTAATTCACTAGCATAACAATAAAACAAAAGGGGTGATAAATTAATATTACCCCTTATTGAAAACTTAATGAGAAGATCGACCCGGTTTTCATTTCATGATCTGGGCCGTATGGTCTTTGGTTTTCACCTTTTTAATGATGTCTTCAACGTTGCCTTTCTCATCAATGATGAAGGTGGTTCTAACTGTACCCATGTACTTTTTACCGTACATACTTTTTTCCTGCCAAACCCCGTATTTTTCGTGAATGCTGATGTTTTCGTCAGC
Source organism: uncultured Roseivirgaceae bacterium (assembly GCA_964542855.1). Classification (GTDB taxonomy): domain Bacteria; phylum Bacteroidota; class Bacteroidia; order Cytophagales; family Cyclobacteriaceae; genus CAZIWJ01. Next base: position 18,755 of record CAZIWJ010000015.1, on the reverse strand, counting down.
AATTAATGTAAACGGCAGTTCCTGTTTTTCAATAAATTTCTGGTGCGATTTCACGCTATCTTTACTAACGCCAATTACTTCGTAGCCTGCTTTCAGCAGTTCATCGTAGTTATCGCGCAGGTTGCAGGCCTGAGCCGTACAGCCGGGCGTATTATCTTTCGGGTAAAAATATAGTACTACCTTTTTTCCTTTAAAATCGGAAAGTTTAACGGGTTCTCCGTTTTGGTTTACCCCTTCAAATTCTGGGGCTTTGTCGCCAATGTTAAGCTCCATAACTGGATGTTAGAATTAGGTTTTTTTAATGGTATTTCCTTTAACATACCTCGTTACGAATAAATTGTTTGCAGTATTTTACTCTTTAATTTCGACTGGAGTGCCGGAATCGACCCGTTGGAAAAGCTCAATTACGTCGGCATTTTTCATCCGGATGCAACCATGTGAGGCAGGGCGGCCAATTAATCCTTCTTCCGGGGTGCCATGAATGTAAATGTAGCGGGAATGAGAATCCACGTTTCCCCCTTTATTTTTACCCGGTTCAGTACCGGTAAGCCAAAGCACGCGGGTGGTTACCTCATCTTTTTCCACGTCGGTGTTATCGTAATAAATTGTAGCTTTTCTACCGGTATTCATCCGGGCTTTAAATATGGTACCCGGCTCGGCCCCCTCCCCGTATTTTTCTGAAATAACGTGTTTACCCAGAGGGGTTTTATTACTCCCGGCTTCCGACCCCAGGCCGTAGGCCGAAGTTGAAACCGGCCAGGTTTGAACCACTTTACCGGACTCATAAAGCTTAAGCTGTTGATCAGATGCGATAACTTCAATGTGTTTGTCCTGGCCGTAACTGGCCGCTGCAACAAGGAGCAGTAAGCCCGCCAGGATGCAGCTAATTCCCTTCATACATTTCAATGGCTTTAATTACTAAGTTCAAACGCTGTTGGGTAGAATTTCGTCTGCGGTAGGCCGCTTTAGTTTTAAAAACAACCACCGTTTCAATTTCAGGAAATACCGATATATTTTGTCCCAGGGCCCCTTTGGCCGAGTACCCATTCCGAAACCGCTCATCTTCGGTATTCTGCCACAGCCACCACATGTACCCGTACCCATAGTACACTCCGGTTCCACGAAATACAGGTACATTTTGATTTAACTCTGTCCAGGAGGTTCTTTCCTGCAGCATCTCATCAATCCAGTTTTTGCTGATCAGTTGCTTCCCGCCCCAGTTTCCCTTATTAAGCATCAGGTACCCGATCCGAGCCATATCGCGGGTAGAAAACCACATGGGATAGGCCAGGTATTTCGATTTAGTAGTGTCGCCAGATTTACGCTGCAGGGATCGGTCCCAGTCTTGCATATTCAGGGGAACAGCAAGCTGAGCCTGTACCTCATCGTAAATGTTCTTCCCGGTTTCCTTTTCGAAAATGTAGCCGGCTACATTGAAGTCCCAGTTGCTGTACAGCCAGTAAGAACCCGGTTCTTTCGAACCTCTTTCCGGGGCGTATTCCTGCATTCCCCCGGGGTAGCCTTCCGGGTGGTAAACCCCTGATCGGGCAGAAATAATATCTTGCACCGAGGCTTTTTTTTCCCTGGGTAAAATCCCTTCTACATCATCGATAGCCAGATTGCCAACTGTTTTTTTCAATTCAATGGTGCCGTTTGCCACGTACTTACCGTAGAGCAGGGCCAGCACACTCTTCCTGCAAGAAGCGATGTAGGAATTTTCCGTTAAATCACCGTAATCAAGTATTACTTCACCTTTGTGAATAACCATTAAACCGGTAACTACCGTGCTATCGCGGATATACCGGTAATATGCATCTCTTTTATGTTCCGGCCACCCCGCCTGATCCGGGTTATCACTGGTTTTCCATTCCTCTTTCGGAAAGGTTTGCGAGTAAACCGGAAGGATAGTAAAAACACAGCAAAATAAGCAAGCTAATTTTTTCATGGTCTAGCTTTCAGATATTTCCCGGATCGCTTCCACCAGAGCGTCCAGATCGTTAATTGTATTGTACAGGTGCGGGGTTATACGAACGCCACGAACTGCATTCCGGTTAATGGCCACGGAAAAAATGTTATAATCGGCCAGCAGCTTTTCACTCAGTTGGTTAGGGGAAAGGCCATTTACGGCGATGTTGGTAATGGCGCCGCGACGGTGAGATTCGGAAGGTGTATTAAGCACAACATTGGGTAAGTCCCGAACCTTTGAAGTCCAGTATTCCTGCAGGTATTTTAAACGGGCTTCCTTGCGCCTAATCCCGATCAGGTTGTGAAAGCGAATAGCATCGTTAATCGCTAAGTGCGTACTCACCGGAAGAGTGCCGTGGTGCTCCAGCTTTCTGATGTTACCTTCCGGAAGGCGGGTATCGGCCATCAGCGGCCAGATGTCTTTTATTTTTTCTTTTCTAACGTACAGTAAGCCTACCCCTAACGGGCAGCAGAGCCATTTATGTAAACTGGTACCCAGGTAATCGCAATTCAGGTCAGAGATATTAAAATCTAACTGGGCAAAAGAATGGGCAGCATCCACGATGACTTCTACCCCCTTGCTATGAGCCATATCACAGATCTTTCTTACCGGAAGCACCTGTCCGCTGATGTTGATAAGGTGAGTAACGAGGATGATTCGAGTTCTGGAAGTTATGGCTTTCCGGTATATATCCACAATCTGCTCATCACTTTCGGGATGCAGCGGCAGTTCAACTTTTTTTAACTTCAGTCCATCGCGGCGACTCCGTTGTTCAAAAGCCTGTTGCATGCTGCCGTAATCCTGATCGCAATAAATGGCTTCCTCCCCGGTTTCAAAATTAAAGCCGGCAATGACCGTATTCAGGCTTTCGGTGGTATTCCTGGTAACGGCAATTTCTTCAGCATCGGCCCCGGCCAGTTTTGCCAGTTGCCTTCTTACATTTTCGCGGTCATCCCACTGGCTGCGTCGCATGTAATAAGACGTATGGTCGTTGATGTGGCGGATATGCTGGAACTGGTTTTCAACCACATCGGATGGGGCCATAAGGAAATAGCCGTTTTCCAGGTTAATGAACTGGGAGGAAGGATTGAATGCCCGCTGAATTTGTAACCAGAAGGCCTCATCGGAAGCCAGGTCGGCTGCTGACTGGTGATTATACCTGTTTACAAAGTCTTTCAGGCCGCTGGCCGACAAAGAAGATACCGACAGCGCACCCACAGCAGTAAAACCTCCCATTTTCTTAATAAAGCTTCTGCGGTTACGGGTTTGAGGGTAATACCATCCTTCCTGTTTGTTCATGACTTGTGCGGTTAAATTTTAGTTTTAAAATAATGGATTAAAGATACTCCTCCTATTTTTTGATTTAGTTCCGTGGAGAAATAGACAAAAAGCTGCGTATTTTGTTAACTTGATGATAATAACACCTTATAACTATGAAAATTCTAACTTTAGTGTGCACGCTGGTTGCTACACTTTCCGGTCAGCTGGTGTTTGCAAACTCCGGGTTGAAAAACAATTTTGTGTTGGGCAACCCGAAAATAGCCTCCCTTAATGCGCTAACCTTTGGTCCTGAAGGGATTTTATTTATTGGAGATTCCAAAAACGCCATGGTTTACGCTGTTGATACCCGAGATACGGAAATTAGGAAAAAGGCAGAACCCATAGAAATGAAACACCTCGACCGGGCCATTGCCCTGGTGCTGGGTTCGATGCCGGAACAGGTTCACGTGCAGGATATCGCGGTAAACCCGCTATCTAAAAAACTTTACCTGGCCGTACATCACGAAGACGGTACACCGGTATTGATGAAACTGGAGGGTAATAACCTGGAATGGATTCCCCTCGATAAGGTAGGATACAGCAAGGCATCAATTACCGGGGCACTTCCGCAAGATGCAAAGGATAAACGGGGCAGAGATTTACGAAAATGGACGGTTTCTGATTTAAGCTATGATGATGGCAAAGTAATGGTTACCGGGTTGTCGAACAAGGAGTTCAGTTCTACTTTCCGAAGCATAAGCTTTCCTTTCGATGATAAGCAGCAGGATGCTACGCTTGAAATTTACCATGCTGCCCATGGCCGCTACGAAACCTACGCACCGGTTAAAGCCTTTACCCCGGCAACGGTAGGAGGTAAAAAACAGCTCATTGCTGCTTACACCTGTACCCCACTGGTATTATTCCCAATGGACGAGCTAAAGCCCGGCCAGCATACCAAAGGCAGAACCGTTGCCGAACTGGGTAACTGGAATACCCCGTTGGATATGATCGTAATGGAGAAAGCAGATGAATCCTACCTTTTAATGGCTAATACCAACCGGGCCGTAATGAAAATAAAGCTTTCAGACCTGGAGGCTTTCCAGGGATCGCTTACCGAAAAAATATCGGTGCGGGGTGGAACCAGTGGTGTGAACTTTATTGCCCTGCCCTGGGTAAACGTATTGCAGCTCGATAAACTGGATAACAAGCATTTTGTGATGCTGAAGAGAGAATCGAACGGGGATCTGAACCTGATAACCCAAACCGAGAGGTGGCTGTAATCAGAAGTTCTTACCCGGGCATTCAATTATTACTGATCCTGGTGTTCCTGTTTTGCCAAATGCTGGCTGTTAAAGCACAGGATACGCTAAGAACAGAACATCAAAACCAATTGTATTATTTTCTTAACTATCCGGTAGCGGACCCTGATGTTTACAGTGTTAGGGCGTCAGGATCGAAAGTGCCTCTATTCGGAAAAACCTTTACGCGTTATGATAGCCTTTTTTTTCGTCCCGTTGTGGCTTTGCAGAATGGCAACATTTACCAGGTATTTAAAGCGGAGAAGAAAGTTGATTCGTTTCTTGTTCAGGCTGGCCCGGTTACAAAACCGTTCTTACAAGAAATTTACCCGCAGCAAGACACCCTTCCCGAAAACTTGCTGAAATTCACCCTCGTGTTTTCCGAACCCATGAGCGCAGCTCCTCCTTATGAATATATTCACCTGGTTAATACAGGCCACGATACCCTGCACCAGGCTTTTTTAAAACAAAATCCGGCGCTCTGGAACCAGGACCAAACCGAGTTGACCCTCTGGCTGGATCCTGGCAGAGTAAAACGCAAGCTCACCCTAAATAAAAAACTGGGAAAGCCGCTTGAGGCCGGGTACACGTATAGCCTGATTATTGATAAAAACTGGAGAAGTGCTTCGGGAACGGCTTTGGGGTATGCTTATCAGAAGCAATTTGTTACCAAATCTGCCGACCGGAAAAAGCCAGATATCATGAACTGGAAAGTAATAACTCCCGAGCGGGAATCTGGTTTGCTTTCAGTTATTGCCAATGAAGGCATTGACTATGCTTCAGCCGTTAACCGGATGGATGTAACTTGCAACGGGGAATCCCTGCCCGGGAGCTGGAAAACTGAAACTGGCCGTTTTTACTTTTTACCGGCTGAACCGTGGCAAATGGGAACGTACCAGCTTCGCGTGGATACCAGGGTGGAAGATTTGGCAGGGAATAACTTTAATCGATTATTCGATCGCGATATTACCGGGGATAAAAAAATGAACCGTCCATTTGTGGAAATAACCTTTGAGGTCATTTGGGGTTATTCATCTCCCTCTAAATAAATTATAGAGGGAGAACTCTTGCAACGGTAAGTTAAAAGTAACATTCTACGAAAACTGCTCAAGTTCTTTCAGGCTGATCCTTCCTTCGTATAAAGCCTTACCAACAATTGCACCATGTACGCCAATTTTCCTGAGTTTGAATAAATCATCGAGTTTGCTTACCCCACCACTAGCGATGAGTTTCAGTTCTGGCAGTTTGGTTAAAATATCTTTGTATAAATTAACCGAGGGGCCCTCCAGCAGGCCATCTTTATCCACGTCAGTGCTTATGGTATATTTTACTCCTTTGTCGAAATAGTTCTTTAGGTAGTCCAGGATATCGAGCCCGGTAGCTTCTTCCCAGCCGCTCACTGCTATTTTACGGTTACGGGCGTCGGCACCAAGAATGATTTTTTCCGGGCCAAACTGCTTCAACCAGGCTTCAAAACGCCCGGGGTATTTCACGGCTACGCTTCCTCCGGTAACCTGGTAAGCCCCCGATTGAAAGGCGATACGCAGGTCTTCATCGTGGTATAACCCACCGCCATAATCAATAACAAGGCCCGTTTTACCGGCAATGGTTTCCAGCACTTTGTAATTTACCGGCTTTTTAGCTTTGGCCCCGTCGAGGTCGACCAGGTGGAGGCGGGAAATGCCGCTATCCTCGAACATTCGGGCCACTTCGAGGGGATCTTCGTTGTATACTTTTTTCCGGGCATAATCGCCCTGGGTTAATCTTACGCATTTCCCATCAATGATGTCGATAGCAGGAATAATCTGCATATTTATTATAAATTCAGGAAGTTGTTTAAAACGTGCTCACCATCCGTGCCGCTTTTTTCGATGTGCGGTTGCACGGCATAAAAATTATCTTTTTCCATTACCGAACTAAAAGGCAGAATATAATCGCACTGCCCGGTGGTTGCTTCTGTTACCTCGGCGTAGTAGCTGTGAACATAGTACAATTGGGCTTCGGGCCTTAAACCGGCCAGCAGTTTACCATTCCGATTCTGAACCGAGTTCCAACCCATGTGCGGGATTTTATTGTCGGGCGGAAACTTTTTAACCGCAGCACTATATATTCCCAGGCAGGAAGTGTCGCCTTCTTCCGAATAATTACACATCAGTTGAAGCCCGATGCAGATTCCCAGAACCGGCTGTTTTAGGTTAACGATCAGCTCGTCCAGGTTTTTCTCCCGCAGGTAGCGCATAGCTGAACTGGCTTCGCCCTGACCAGGAAAAATAATTTTATCGGCCTGTTGAATTTCTTCTTTGTTGTCGGTCCAGATTGCCTCTATTCCTTTTCTTTCCAAAGCATAAAGGACCGATTGAATATTGCCAGCGTTGTATTTGATTACTGCTACTTTCATCCATAAAATGATTAGGCAGCAAGTATACAAAATAAAAAACCCGGAGCATACGCCCGGGCAACGAATTCATCAGTGCTGAATTCGTTTACGCTGTTACCTCCCCGGTTAACCACTGCTCGGCTTCATGCTTGCTACCGAAAATCTGGAACTCAAAACTGTACTCCAAAACACGTTGCGACAGTTCCTCTGCCGACATGGCTGCAAATACATCTTTCGAAAAATTATGAGCATATCGCTTTATTCCGTTTTTCAGTAATTGCGGCATCCATTCATTGGCCACCCAGTTTCATCCCAGGATCCTTCCTGCCGGGTATTATCTATTAACAATTTATCGGCTCCTGCCTTGCTAATGAAACCGGGAATACTAACCGCTGCTGTTTTAGCTTCTTCGAGTGTCAGGTAACCCATAAAATCGGCGTACACTCATCCCTTTTCGGCTATGTACTCCATAGCAAAATAAACTCCATTTCCGTTGGTTAACTCCTTGCGCATAATAAACCGGGTTTTACGATTTTACTTAATTTAATGCTTTCTCGAGTTGCCTGATTTTTTGCCGTTAACTCTTAGTCTGCTTCACAAAGCGATCCATTGATTTCTCCTGCTATTCAGTGGCTTCCGGCTCCTTTTCCTTCTCTCGCGTATCATTTATTTCCTGCGCTTTTTCCAGTTCTTCAATTTTCATCCGGAGTTCCTCTTCCAGTCGTTGCTGGTTTTCATGAGTAGCCTCCAACTCCTCCATATTTTGCTTTAACTCCTCTTCCTGCGATTTCATTTCTTCCTGCGTTTGCTCAGCTTCTTCTATTAACCCTTTCATTTTATCATTATTCTGAACGGTGTACATCGTAGAAGCGATGTACTCTCCTACCTCCTCGAGGAACCGCACCTGGTAGTCCTCGTATGCTTTAAAAGAAGCCAGTTCGAGAATACCAAAAACTGCATCGTCCATTTTCAAGGGAACCAGCAGTAAGCAATTGGGTTGTGCCCCTCCCAGTCCGGAGCGAATACTGGTATAGTGGTCTGGAACTTCGGTAATATGCAACGACTCTGCTTCCAGGAAAGTCTGGCCGAGCAGCCCTTCTCCAATTTCAACCCTTTTTTCCAGAAATTTTTTGCGGTCGTAAGCGTAAGCTGCAATGAGTTTAAGGTGTGGATCATCTTCGTGGTCTTCGTTAAGAACAAAAAGACCCGCCTGGGCAGCATCCATGATTTTCACAATTTTAAAAATAATCTCATCGCTTAGCTGATGGATATTCTTCTGGTTAGACCGCATCAGGTTTACGAACGAGGCCAGCCCTTCACTGGCCCACTTCCTCTTTTTCTCCTTTAGTTCATACGCCTCAGCTGTTGCAATACGATGATCCCGGTCCTGGCTAACTTCTTTTAATTCTTGTTCTTTTTCTTTAAGCTTCCCTTTCAGTTCGAGAATCATGAGAAAACGGTTCCACCCGTCGAGAAGTAACAGGTAAACGAAAGTAGTGCTAACGGCAAAAGCAGTAATACGATTCATCCAGTGGGAATCGGGAGTATCGTATATGGCATAGCTATCCAGCTCTTTAAATGAAAAAATGCTGTTTAAATACGGAAAGGTCATGATAACGATCGCATTAATCACGGTTAGTGCAATCAAAGAAAGTTTTTCTTCCTGACGGTGAACGACATAAGGAATGAACGTAGTGGAAAAGCAAAGAAGGTAATAACTGGCCATAGGAGTTGCACCGGCTGGTGTTCCCATAGCATGGTAAACTGAAATGATTACTGGCGGTGACACAGAGGCCACAAACTTGGCCGAAAGCTGTAAGTGCCCCCAATTTAAAAGCAGGGGTAACAAGAAAGCAAAAGTAGCAATGACACTTAATATAATAGTATCGGGAGTAATAAATATGGCTTTCAGGGTAAACAGAACGTTGAAAGCGCTAAGAATCAGGGCCACTTTATTGGTAATCCTTATTTTATATTGTTCCAGTGCTTCCTGGTTTTCCGTAATGCCAAGGTTGATCAGTTTTATCAGCAAAGCGTATAAGATTAAGTTAACGTTGCAAATGTAAGCTGGTGCTGAAAGAAAAAAACGAGGCAGGGCTTTGAAATAATACAGATGTATTAAATCAACTAAATACACATGTTGTTACATTGTTTTAAAACCGGACGATCATTTTTCCATTAATAAAGCGTTGCGATAGGTTATTGGGGACGGCAAACTGGGTGTTGGTAACGTCGGTAATCCAGGTGTAAGAAATTACGTTTCTGGCCCCGAAAGCGTTTAGTATTTCAATACCCAGCCACAGGGATTCGAGAAAAGTAGTTCCAGCATTAAAAAACACCTGCTTGGAAAAGCCCAGGTCTACCCGGTTGTATACCGGGGTAACAAAAGCATTGCGGAATTCATCATTATCGGGTGCGCTGAAAGGTAAACCGCTGCCGTAAGTAAGGCTCAGGTACCCCCTTACCGTAGGATCGTTGGGAAGGTGGTCCTGTACCAGTGCGCTCACGGTTACACGCTGGTCGGTAGGGCGTCGGATGTACCCTTTACCATCGCCCTCCACATCTTCCCGGGTACTTAATATACCCAGGCTAAGCCAGGATTCGGCCCCTTTTATCAATTCCCCGGCCACCCTGATATCCGCTCCTACGGCGTAAGCGGTAGCTGAATTCCTGGCAAAGTAACGAATCCTCACGTTTTCCACGTCGTACGGGTTCACGTTATAAAGGTACTTGTAATAAGCTTCCCCGTTCAGTGAAAAGGTACGCCCAAAGAGTTGAAACGGGTAACTGATCCCAACCAGTTGGTGAAAAGACGACTGGGCTTTTACGTCGGTATTGATTTCCCCTTTTCGGTTTCTCAATTCCCGGTAAAAAGGAGACTGCTTGTAAAGGCCACTGGCCAGCTTCAGGGTTATCGGGCGGTCCCAGTTAGGGGTATATGCATATTGCAGCCTCGGGCTGATGAGCCATTCTTTATTAAAATCCCAGTAATTGAAGCGAAGCCCGTAGCTCAGCTTGTGGTTACTGGTTTCCCAGTTGTGCTGAGCGTAGCCTTTAAACCGGTTACTGGTAAAACTGAGGGTATTGGAAATGGATTGCTCGAAGCGGGCAAAATCAGCCGAATCGCTAAGAAAGTATTCTTCCAGCCGGTCGTTTACATTTTGTAACGTATGCGAAATACCGAAGTAGAACGTGTTTTCTTCATCCATGACCAGTACGTTTCGGTTTTCAGTGGTAAGCAACTGAGCCGACAAGCTGTTTCTGCCGTGCTCCAGGCTGGCCCCTACCCCCCTAATAAACGCGCAGGCATTCGGGTCGTCCTGCCCCGGTCTACGGCCCACCTGGCAAAGTTCATAGGCAGAAATAATATCGAAACGCTCCTGTTCCCGGGTATTCACGTACGACACAATGGTGTTACTTTGCCAGTTTTCGGCCAGGGTTTGCTTCCACTTGATTGCCGTTTGCAGCGTCTGGTACTGAAGCTGTTCCTGCCCCTGGAATGAAACCTGGAAACGAAACGGCTGGTTGAACGTGCCAAACGTGGTGCTTTGCGACTCGGGCTTCACCTGGTAATCGTTGGCTGCGTAAGCGATTAACACTTCCAGGCTGCTATTATCCCACTGGTTTGGGTTCAGTGTAAACAAGCCCTGTACGTCTGTGAAGCGAGGAAGGTACTGGCCGTCTACTTCCAGGGTATTTAATAGATACTGCGAGCGCTTTTGCCTGGCCCCCAGCAGAATGCCTAGTTGTTGATCGAAAGCAGTGGTTTCAACGTGTGCCGCACCTCCCAGCAAATTTAAATTTACAGAGCCTGCTGTTCTGCGGGGTTTTTTATAGGTAACATTTAGGGAAGATGATAATTTATCGCCGTATCGGGGCTGCCAGCCTCCAGAAGAAAACTGCACTGAACTCACCAGTTCGGGATTAATAAAACTAAGCCCCTCCTGTTGCCCGGCCCGGATCAGGAAAGGTCGGTACACCTGGATGTTATTCACGTACACCAGGTTTTCGTCGAAATTCCCCCCTCTAACTGAATAGGCTGAGCTGAGTTCGTTATTGGAAACCACCCCCGGCAGGGTTTTTAAAACCCGGTTAAACTCATTAAAAGGAGCCGGGCTTAAAGTAGCGGTTTTGGGATCGATAGTTATTAGCCCCGGAGTTTTTAAAAGCTCTTCCCTGGTATTGTCTTTAATTTCAATTTCCCTGAGGGTTGTTACTGATTCCTTCAGGGTAATATCCAGGGTTCGTTCTTCATCCTTCTTTAAAAAAACCTGCCTGATTACGGACCGGTAACCCAAAAGCGTAAATTGTAATTCTACAGTACCGGCATCAGGGGAAATCTGGAATTTCCCTTCCTGGTTAGTCGTGGTTCCCTTAGCATCTTTTAAGGAAAGTACAAGAACATTGGGCAATACTCCGGAACTGTCGGAAACGGTGCCCCTGATGGTTTGGGCACTGCCGGGGAAGTTCACAGCAACCAGGTAAAGTAGAAGGAAAATAAGCCGGTACTTACACCTATTCAATGGCTTTAAGGGCTTTTATGGTATCAACAGGGTTTTCGGCTTTAAAAACCGTACTCCCGGCCACCAGCACGTCGGCTCCTGTAATGATTAGTTCAGCTGCATTGCTCAGGGTAACCCCACCATCAATTTCAATTAGTACTTCCGTATCTTGCTGACGGCACATTTCCTTCAGGTCTTTAATTTTCTGGTAGGTATGCATGATAAACTTCTGGCCTCCGAAGCCCGGGTTAACGGACATCATGCACACCAGGTCTATATCTTTTAGCACATCGGCCAGTAGAAAAACCGGCGTATGGGGGTTGAGGGCAACACCGACTCGGCAATTGAGGGAACGGATATTCTCAATGGTGCGATGCAGGTGGGTACAGGCTTCGTAGTGCACGCTAATAGTGTCGGCCCCAAGTTGCTGAAAGCTTTCCAGGTAACGATCGGGTTGCTCAATCATGAGATGAACATCAAGCGGCCTGCTGCTATGCTGCTGTACTGCCTCTACTACCGGAGAACCAAAAGAAATATTGGGTACAAACATGCCGTCCATGATATCGAGGTGTAGCCAGTCGGCATCGCTTGCATTAACCATTTCAATTTCACGCTGAAGATTGGCAAAATCAGCAGCAAGCAGGGATGGTGCAACAGTTGGCATAATTAAAATTTAATAATTTTAATGGTGTTATTGGTTTCCTGGCTCCTGAGTTGCAGAATGTAGATCCCTTTCTGAACGTTACCAATTTTTAGCCCTAGAAGTTCTCCTTCAACTTTCTTTTGTTCCTGCAGTACGGTTTTACCGGCGCTATTAACCAGGGTAATGCTAAGCAACTGGTTGGGAGCAATTTTATCGGTTTCTATTTTCAATTCCCCACCACTAAGCGGGTTCGGGTAAACCGAAAAGTAAGAAGTAATGCCCTGTTCCTGTTCGATATTCAGTACCACATTGTCCAGGTTTTTGAAACTAGGTATCCCGTAGCCAATATCGTTGTTTGGAGAAAGCGCGTTGGAAGCACTTCTTTTAACCAGGTCGATGGTTTGGAGGTTAGTCAGGTCTGGATTGGCCTGCCATATCCCCCCTACCAGCCCTGCAATAAGCGGGGCGGCAAAAGAAGTTCCATTGGCGTATTCCAGGCTTCCCTTTTGGTTACCCACAACGGTATTTACGCCAAGCGCCACAACGTCTGGTTTCAGTCGGCCGTCAGCAGTAGGGCCTACCGAGCTAAAACCGGCTTTAGAGCCATCCATGCGGATAGCACCTACGGTAAGTGAATTGGGTGCATCGGCCGGGGCAGATATTTTACCCCAGGAGCCCCGCCCCTCATTACCGGCACTGTTCACACAAATAATACCTTTAGAGGTAGCCGCATTCACGGCCCGGGTAATAACCGTGGTTTCACCGTCGAGATCTTGCCGGGTGTAGTTCATTTCCGGCACGTCGAAGGTGGTATAACCTAATGAAGTGCTGATAATATCCACCCCGGCACTGTCGGCCCGCTCGGCTGCGAGCAGCCAGTTATATTCCTCAAAACGGTTCTCCCGGCTTCCCTCTTCGGTTATACACAGCATGAAATCGGCACCGTAGCTTCCTCCAGCCAGGGTGGAATCGAGTAAAGCGCCGATACAAGATAACGCCATGGTACCGTGGTCGCCGTATTTAAATACTTCTTCCGACTGGCCTACGTAGTCGTAGCCGGGATGCATTTTATTGTTATTGAATATGTGCTTAAAGAACGGAGCCTGGTCGGCACCGTTAAAGCCCCCATCGAATACAGCAATGAACATGCCTTCGCCGTTATACTGTTGCTGGTGCATGGCGTCGATACCGAGCATGGCAGACTGGTTCAGGGCCTGCAAACGAAGTGAGGTGGCTTTCTTCAGTTTTTCGGCATCATAAAACTGGGTGCCTTTACGGCCGGATTTACCCGCGGCTGTACCGCCGGTTTTGGCCAGTTGATAGTGGGTAAATTCAGGCTGGCTCACCAACTGATTTACCGTTGCCGAGTCGGTTACCACCATGGCCCCGTTAAACCAGCGCGTGGTATGAAGTACCTGCACGTTATTTTCTGCCAACATTTCCAGGTAAACCGGGCTTACCGGCAGGTCCTGGTTTGTAATTGCTATATTTTGCTTCTCGCGCCTGTTCAGGGCCCTTTCAGAAAGAAATTCACCGGGGTTTTCCAGGGAATAATTAGAACCTGCTTTATCCTTAAAAAATATCATAAAGTGGTGATCCTGGGCTAATATCGATTCGGGGACAAACAGGAGAAGGAACAATAAACTTCTGATCATGCGTACAGGATTTATCTGAATAACACCAAAATTAGGCTTTTTCGTATAAAAGGAAGGCAAAATGGAAGAAAAATGAACCCCTAGGTAGTACTTTCTGTCGGAGAAGAGCGGGTAATTTCCTGTTTGGCCGATAACGGTAAACTGAAATGGAATATGCTCCCTTTTCCTTCTTCGCTTTCCACCCAGATGTTACCCCCGTGTTTGCTGATGTAATCTTTACAAAGCAACAATCCCAGCCCGGTACCTTTTTCGTTGCAGGTACCACGGCTGGAAATAATGGAATTACTGAAAAGGGAGCTTCTTACCTCTTCCGGCATTCCTGTGCCTTCATCCTGAACCCTAACCAGTATGGTTCTTTCTTTTTTGGTAGCATGAATAAATACGTTCCCACCCGTTTTAGAGAATTTAATTGCGTTGCTCAGCAGGTTCCTGATCACCAGTTTAACCATCTCCTCATCGGCATAAACTACAATTTCATTGTCGAGATAGTCGTAAATGGTGATGTTTTTACTGGATGCCTGGAAGTGGGAAAATTCAATAACCTCTTTAATAATTCGAGTAAGGTTTAGCTTTTTTGGTATATATTTTACCCCGTTCATCTGGCTTTTTGCCCATTGCAGCAGATTATCCAGAAAATCGCTGGTTTTATCAACTTTCACCACCAGGTCGTTTACCACTTTGGTTTGCTCTTCTTCCTTAAGCAAGGGGGAGCCCAAAATTTGTAAAGCCCCTTTTATAGTATTTAGCGGACTTCTGAAATCGTGAGAAATTACTGAAATCATCCGGTCTTTAACCGCATTCAATTCTTCCAGTTCTGCTTTCTGTTCGTTTAAACGGCTATTCTGGTCATTAATTCGTCGGTACAGGTTTGCAAGTTCGCGGTTAAAGACCTGGATTTCTTCATTCTTATTATTCAGCAGGTTATTTTTAATTTGAACCAGGAATACGCCTACCAGTACCAGGGCAAAAATTACAGACGCTGAAATTATAAAAATCATTTGCTGTTTCAGCTTTGCTTTCTGTTTAGCCTGCTTTTCATTCAACAGTTTGTTCTCCTGATCTTTGGTTGCCAGCTCGTACTTGGTCTTTAACTCATTATACTCACGGGTAGATTGCGCATCCTTAATGCTATCGTTCAGTTGCTGATACTTCAGTTGGTACTCGTATGCCTGTTCGTAATTATTTATTGCTCCATAGTTCCTGGCTAAACGCTTAACAATTTGCAACCTGGCAGCAGAGGTAGCTGACTGAACGTTCAGGGCTTTAGCCTGGTTCAGCAGGTCAATAGCTTGCAAATGCTGGGATTTTATCTCTGCAAGTTTACTCAGGTTTACCAGGTTATCCTGTAAAATGGTGGTATTATCCAGTTGGGTGTTAATCTTTCTGGCTTCAGCCAGGTACCAGGCTGCACTATCGAGCTGATTCAAATCCAGGTAAGCACTTCCAATTCCGTTGTAACAGTAAGCCTTACCGGTTTCAGTGCCGTTATGAGGATACGTGTTCAGTGATTTTCTGTAAAAAGTAAGTGCTGAATCCGGCTCGTTTATCTCCTGATAAATAAGGCCAACGTTATATGCATTAATTGAAATGCTCCTGCGGTCATTATATCGTTGGTGTATGTGCATTGCCCTCTGATAATGCTCAAGGCTTTTATCGTACTCATGCTGCTTGTAATAAATACCGGCTATATTACTGAGCGTTTTACCGATGCCGGGGTGGTTAATTTGCTCGTAGAACTGAAGAGCTTCCAGGTAGTTTTTCAACGACCGGTTGAAGTTGCCCTTCAGGGAATATCCGTACCCCATGATATTGAAACTCCTGGCAATGGCCACTGTATCGTTCAGCGTGAATGCAAGCTGGTTGGCCCGGCGGGAATAACTGATGCATGAATCTGCATTTTTCAGGCGGTAAGCATACCCCATGCGGGTTAAAACCTGAAGCCTGGAGCTGTCATTTTTAACGGTAAGCAGCAAAGAAGACAGACTATCTATAACGCTTTTCTCCCCCTGCACCCGGGCAATAGAGACAGACAATAATAAGACAGTCAGGATTGTTCGCATCTTTAACAATTAAGAATTTTAGCTTTAATTTACGTAGCAGGCAGCAAAACTGGTCATGTTTATGATTTGTACGAAGTAGAACCTCACTGTTTTTAATTACTTTTACCTGTATATTCTAGCGTATTGTAATTTTACTTATCATGTATGATTACAATACTGATTTATATTTAAATACTACTCACCAATTCATGGTACGCTTCGTTTTTATATTCCTGGCCTGCTGCATGGCATCCGGTTCAGCTTCCGCTCAGTTCGTGGTAACCCGGGGCGATACAATTCGCTACGATGTTTCCACTCCCCGCCAGGCAGTTATTACTCACCTTGCCTATTTGCAGGATGATAACTACATGCCTCAAGTAGCCATCCAGGCTTTTGAGCAAGAAATAGAAAAACCGGTTCGTACCATGAAAGGCTACAAAAAACTTCGGTTAAGTAAAGAGGAAGCCATAGACCTGGCTCTTAAACTGAAGCAGGTGCTGGATGGAAAAGGAATTTATATCATAACCGAAAACATCCCCGATAAAGTTAACTATACCGATTCTACATCGGATAATAACCGGTATTACCTGAGTTCAGAACTGGCAAACATTTACCTGGAAAAAATTGGCGACGAGTGGCTGTTTCCTATTGCCATAGCCGAAAATATCCGGGCAGCCCACAAGAGTGTTTATCCTTTTGGTACTGACCGGTTATTTAAATTACTGCCTAACCTGGGTAGCGAAAGTATTGTGGGGCTGCAAACCTGGCAGTGGATTGCCATAGCGGTTTTAATTCTGATCAGTTTACTGGTTTATCGTTTGCTTACTTTTCTGCTGGAATATGTAATTGTTGGATACCTGGTTAAGAGGGGGTTCAGGAAAACAGCCGACCGTCATTTACTGCCCGTTGTGCGCCCATTGAGTTTACTGCTGGTTTTTTCATTACTAACGCAGTTTATTCCTATTATACAATTACCCATTGAACAAGCCCGGTTCCTGATTAAAGGCATTGGGGTGGTTGTTCCCGTCCTGGGCGTTCTTATCTTTTATCGTTTGGTTGATATACTGGCAGTGTACTTTGAAAAGCTGGCGGCCAAAACAGAGGGTACGCTCGACGATCAGCTGGTAAAACTACTGAGGAAGGCACTTAAAATTCTGGTTGTATTAATTGGTGGATTATTTGTGCTGCAAAACCTCGATTTTAACATCACAACCTTGCTGGCTGGTATATCTATCGGTGGTTTGGCTATTGCACTCGCCGCCCAGGATACCCTGAAAAATTTCTTTGGCTCTTTAATGATTTTCGTGGACAAACCTTTCCAGATTGGTGACTGGATTAGTTCCGGTTCAATTAATGGAACAGTTGAGGAGGTGGGGTTTCGGGCAACCCGGATTCGAACCTTCCGTAATTCTTTAATTTACGTGCCCAATGCCAAGCTGGCAGATTCGGCTGTAGACAATAACGGCTTACGGGAATACCGCAGGTTTTACACCACCATCAGTGTAACTTACGATACTCCGGCCCACCTGATTGAACTGTTTACCGAAGGCATGCAAAAGCTGGTGGAGAATAATCCACGCACCCGGAAAGACTTTTACGAAATTCGTTTGAATGACTTTGGGCCCCACTCCCTGGATATCATGTTCTACATCTTCTTTTCTGTTCCTACCTGGTCGGAGGAATTGAAATGCCGTCACGAAATTATGCTGGAGGTAATAAAGCTGGCCGAAGAGCTGGGCGTCCGTTTTGCGTTCCCTACCCAGACCCTGCATATGGAGAACTTTCCTGGCCAGCCCAGCTTAAGCCCACAGTACACCGCTGATTCAGAAAACGTAAAAAAGAAAATGGAATCATTCCTGGCTAACGGAAAGAAATAGATACAGGCAGGATAAACGTAAAAAAGCGGCTCTCGGCCGCTTTGCTACATTTTCATTAATCATCAGTTTGTTTCCGTTGGGTTCGTTTGGTTTTTCGTCTGGATTTATTGATCTGGTTCCGAAGCCTACCGGAGAGATAGTACATTTCTTCTTCTTCAAATTCGTTCATCCAGGGGTTTTGATTTAAACGCATAATACTGGGGTTAAAATTAAACTTACAAGCTGCTGCAATCGACAAGCAGCTAGTTGAAAAAAATCAAATTTGATACCAGTATAAGTGCTTAAGCAGCAATTTTAAACCCGGAATAACGAAATATGTTACAAGCTGTTTTCGGTATTTTTTTGTTCTGAAATGGCCTTTACGGGCGTCAGTTAAGAAATAAGGTTATTGTTTTGCCTACATGAATGAGCAAAAAAGCCTGAAGGAGACTCCTTCAGGCTAAAGTATTACGTACCCGGAAAGAATTTTACTGTCTTTCGTCAGATTCAACTCCTATTTCCCACTCTTCAACGTGCACTTCTACGATGTTGCCGGTTTTGGCATCGACTTCAATTTTCCATTCGGTTTCGCCCGATTGAATATCTATTTCGTAAGTTGGTGAGCCATCACTTTCTATTTCATACTCTACTTCCATTACCTCTCCGCCGTACAGTTGAAGTACTTTGTCAATTGCATCCTGCTCTTTTACCTCGGCCTGGAAAAGGGCATCGTTTGCAGAAGATACTTCCTGTTCGATTTCGTATACGGTACCGTTGGTAGCATCGCACATGAATTCCCATTCCCGTCCGTTGGCATCTACAATTTCTATTTCGTAAGTAGGTATCCCTCTTGCCGATGGGTTCAGGTACTCTACTTTATTGTAATCGCCTTCAGTGGCGGGCGATTTGATTTTGGAAGCGGCTTGTAAGCAATTTTCCAATTGTGAATACTGCGCATGAGCAGTAATAGTAATAAAAAGTGGTAGCGTAAGTAAGAGGATGTTCTTCAGCATATTTAAAAAGTTTAATTGAAGTATAACGAACCCCAAAAATTGAAGAAAGTTTAAAAAAAAACACCCCTTGGTACAAGGGGTGCTCCAGGCGAATATAGGTGTGTAGTGCGAGCCTGATTAAAAGATTAAAAAGTTGGCGTATTAAA
>CAZIWJ010000014.1:0-27705 GCA_964542855.1 uncultured Roseivirgaceae bacterium | reverse complement strand
AGCGTGGCCCGGGCCACTTCATCCCAGCCGATCAGTTGCTTGCCATTATGGTTAACGATCTGCTTCACCCGTTTCACGAAGTAGAGGTAATCATCCGGATCGGTGGCTTCACTTTCATCGCCCCCGATGTGAAAGTAAGGGCCCGGGTACAACGAGGCCAGTTCGCCAATTACATCGTTTAAAAACCGGTAGGTAACAGAATCGCGGACACACAAGGTGCTAAATCCAACCCGCATGCCGGTATACAGTTGGGTAGCTTTTTTATTGCAATTCAGTTCAGGGTACGAAGCCAGGGCGGCGTTGGTATGGCCCGGCATATCCACTTCGGGAATAATCATCATTTCCCGCTCCCGGGCGTAGTTTACCAGTGCGGTAAATGCTTCCTGTGTCAGGTAACCGCCTTCACCTCCGCCTACTTCGGTAGATCCCCCAATTTCAGTGAGCCTGGGCCACGATTTAATTTCAATGCGCCAGCCCTGGTCGTCGGTCAGGTGTAGGTGCAATACATTTATTTTATACAGGGTAAGCTGGTCGATCAGGGTTTTAATACTAGCAGAAGGAAAAAAGTGACGGGCAATATCGAGCATCATGCCCCGGTGCACGTATTGGGGCTCATCGGTAAGGGTACCGGTAGGCAGGGCGTAGCCGGAAACAATTGTATCGAGATGGGTATAAAAAAGCTGTCGCAGGGTTTGGGTACCCCAGTACCAGCCGGTGCGGTTAGCGGCTTCAACGGAAATTTGCTCCGGGTGTATCTTTAGCCGGTACCCCTCGTTTGGCAGCGAATCGTTCAGGGTAAACCGAATAGCAACCGGATCGATGGAATAGGCTGAAGTAAGGGTATCGTACAGGTTGCCGGAGGCCTGCCGCCAGGTTTGGCTAAGCTGGTTAACCAGCACACTATCGGCCGGGCCGGGGAAAACCGGGCGAATGTTGGGGCCAAAAAGCAGGTAATTTGAGTCGGCCTGTATCCGGGCGGGCTGCGGAATAACCGGGGCCGAATCCAGCGTAAGCCGTACCGTGTAATCGGGCCGCTGCTGGCACCCCAGAAAAATAACCATGACGGGAAGAAGCAGGTATTTCATGCTTACAAGGTACAAAAAAACTAACTGGCGCAGGAGAAAGCTTTTACTCCATTAACGTGAACTACGGGTTATACGAAAGCCTGCATTTCTGTTTTGGAGATAAAGACATTGGGCTTTTTTTCATAAAAAAGTAGATGGTTAATGCGAAAGGCATATGGACCAGGGCATTGAAAGGGCTCCGGTGTTGGATGTACTCCAAATTAAAAACAGCGACCAAAATATCATTAGCTGATTCAATAACAGCCCGTTTTAGGAGTTTACAGGATTAATGGAGTGGGATAAGCCGATTGTTCATATTCTTTCTCACTTCATTGATTAGTTGAACCACCTCAATTGTGTGGTACTACTCTTGAGTATGACCATTCTCGAACATAATGGTTGAATAGTGGCTAAGAACCAGTTTCCATACTTGAAAGTAAGAGGCAAAAAAAGACTCATCACCTAGCAATCCTAAAGATTGTACCCTGATGTAATTAATCATAGGCCTGAACAAAAGTCCCGAGGGAAGTATAAATCCCATGAATATGAAGCTGTTTATGTAGCCATAAATGTAAAGAGGAGTTAGAATGAAAATAGGAAAATTACCTACAAACTGATAAATAAATGCATTTTTCATGGACACTGCCTTAATTTTACTGACTATTGGAATATTGCCCACAAAGGGCAAACAGTTGCACCAGCTACAATAGTGTATGTACCTAAAGTTAAAATATCTGCTGCTATTGTAAAAGCAATATTCGCAGCATTACTATCAGGAAAAGGGCCATGGGTAAATCCTAAATAAATATCCCAATCACCTTATTAACTATAATTTATGTAACCACTAATATATAAACCAGAACTGCCACCCATTTTATAATCACCACCGTTGACTTTATTATTAAACTCCTGGCCCTGCAGTAAATCCGCTACTTCTGCCATTCGAGCGGCTTTGGTACGTCTTCCGGGTATATTTTTAGCCGGTAACCCCTCGTTTGGCAGCGAATCGTTCAGGGTAAACCGAATAGCAACCGGATCGATGGAATAGGCTGAAGTAAGGGTATCGTACAGGTTGCCGGAGGCCTGCCGCCAGCGCAAGCTGTTGCCTTGCTAACCACCGGAAAAAAACTATATTACATCCTACCACCTACACGCAACATGCCATCATTTCCTAAAACCGGCTTCCGATCGGGTGCAGGCAGTGGCCTGCACCACGTAAACTGGCGCAAAGTAATTGGGCCGGGATTGCTTTTTGCTACCTCTGCTATCGGCAGCTCTCACCTGGTATTATCTACCCGCGCCGGAGCACACTACGGGTTTATCTTTTTCTGGATCATCGGCATTACGCTGCTGTTGAAATACCCGTTCTTCGAGTTTGCCACCCGGTACACCGCAGCAACGGGCAGGAGTATTTTATACGGCTACCGGCAGCAGGGAAAATGGGCGGTAGTGCTGTACCTGCTGGTGGTATTGTCGGTCGTGTTTACCGTCACCGGGGCGCTGGCGGCGGTGTGCGGAGGATTATTAAGCGCGTTCGGTCTTTCTGGTATACCAGTTCCCGTACTGGTAGGAAGCATCCTGGTGGTTACCATTCTTATTTTACTCATTGGTCGGTTTGCTGCCCTGGATGTATTCATGAAAGGCATGGCCGGAATCCTGTTCGTAACGGTACTGGTGTGTTTTGTGGCCGTTGTGTTCAAAGGTCCCGTAAGGCAGGTGGCCGTACTGCCACTGGCCAGCGAATTACTGAGCGGAAACGGGCTGCTGCTTACCGTTAGCCTGGTAGGGTTTATGCCCACCGGGGTGGAGGCTTCGGTTTTTCAGAGCGTGTGGGTACTGGAAAAAGAAAAAACCAGCAACTACCGGGCAACGATAAGGGAAAGCCTGGTCGATTTCAACATCGGCTACGGGCTTACCAGCATCTTAGCCCTGATGTTCATGACAATCGGGGCTTTCACGGTTTATGGCAGCGGACAACTACTGGAAGGCAACGCCACCCAGTTCTCTACCAAACTGCTGAAAGTATTTTCAACTCACCTTGGAGGGTGGTCGTTCTCACTGCTGGCTATTGCCGCCTTTAGCACCATGTACAGTACCCTTATTACCGCTCTCGATGCGTTTGTGCGCAGCTTTGTGCAGGGGGTAGACCTCCTGAAAAGCGAACAGGCTACTAAAAAGCAGCGGTCAGCATTCTTCAACCGCGCGTATACCTTCCTGATTCTGCTGGTTTGTGGGGTCGCTTTTTTCCTGTTCAGCCAGTTTCCGGGCAGCATGATCCGGATGCTGGAATCGGCCACGGTGATAAATTTCCTGGTTGCCCCGGTGGTTGCTACCCTCAATTACCGCAGCATCATGAGAAAGGAAGTACCCTTACCGGCCCGTCCGGGTAAACAGCTGACGGTGCTGGCCCGGTGTGGCCTCGTGGCCATTACCCTGTTTGCAGGGTATTACTTATTTAATGTAATCCTCACCTGATACAGCTACGTTTAGCTAACTGATGCCTGGAAATAACGGAAATGGTTACGTTAGCTATATAAAATATTATTACTGCCGGCCGGCCTCAACTAACATGGATTACAACCTGGGAGGAGAACGGGTAAACAATTATTTATCAGGAACTAACCCGGAAGTGCAGTATCGGGGTGGTAGCTATACCAGTATCGGTTAGCCGGTTGCGGTAACGCAGGTTCTTCCTTTCATATTAATCAGCCAATTTATAAACGGATCGTTTTCCTGTTCGTTAGCACTATAAGTTGATAAAAATAACATGGATTCGAAGTTCATTAACCAATTATACAAAGCGCATAACGACTGCCCCGGATGCCCGTCGCCGGCCCGGGTAAAAGAATTTTATATCGGGCTGCTGGAAACGCTGTTTCCCAATTATGCCAAAATTAATTTCAGCTCGGCCAAAGAACTAACCCTGCACGTGGAGCGGCTAAAGCTGGAACTGGAGCAGATGCTAACCCGGAACCCGGGGTTTTCTGCTAATCGGGCCGAACCGGTTGCCGAAGCATTTTTTAATGAGCTCCCGGCTATTCATGAGCGGCTGATGTACGATGCGCAGGCAACCTTCGATGGCGATCCGGCGGCAAGAAGCATTCCGGAGGTAATACGTACCTACCCTGGTTTTTATGCCATTGCGGCTTATCGGATGGCCCACGCCCTGTACCTCCATAATGTACCCCTGGTTCCCCGCATGATTACCGAACACGCGCACGGCAAAACCGGTATTGATATACATCCCGGGGCCCGCATTGGTGAATCGTTCTGTATCGATCACGGTACAGGGGTAGTAATCGGCGAAACAACTAACATTGGCAACCACGTAAAAATTTACCAGGGTGTAACCCTGGGAGCCCTTAGCGTAGATAAGGAAGATGCCGACAGCAAACGGCACCCGACCATTGAAGACCATGTAATCATTTACGCCAACGCTAATATCCTGGGTGGTAAAACAGTAGTTGGTCGCCATACAGTTATTGGTGGTAATGTGTGGATTACCCGTAGCGTGCCCCCACATACTAAAATTTACTACCAGGCTAAAATGCACAACGTAGCTACCGACGAAATAGACTTGCTGATTTACAAA
This sequence comes from uncultured Roseivirgaceae bacterium, assembly GCA_964542855.1. Classification (GTDB taxonomy): domain Bacteria; phylum Bacteroidota; class Bacteroidia; order Cytophagales; family Cyclobacteriaceae; genus CAZIWJ01. The sequence goes on along the minus strand of CAZIWJ010000014.1, from coordinate 23,049 downwards.
AACGACCAAAGCGTATGAACGTATCGAACCTGATTGGAAATACACCCCTGGTACGACTGGATAAAATACCAACTAATAAAAAAGTAACGATTTTAGGAAAGCTTGAAGGGCAGAACCCGGGTGGCAGTGTAAAAGACCGGGCAGCATTTAACATGATCAACAATGCGCTGAAACGAAAAGATGTAAAACCGGGCGACAAACTGGTAGAAGCAACCAGCGGAAATACAGGCATTGCCCTGGCCATGGTTGCCCGGCTGCTGGATGTGAACATGACCCTGATTATGCCCGACAGCGCCACCGAAGAACGGGTAATTACCATGAAGGCCTACGGAGCTGAAGTGATTCTTACCCCGGGAGATAAAACCATAGAATATTCCCGGCAGGTAGCCGAAGAAATGGCTGAAAAGGAAGGATACTACATATTAAACCAGTTTTCCAATCCCGATAATTACGGGGCTCATTACCATACAACCGGGCCGGAAATCTGGCGCGATACCCATCAGCAGGTTACTCATTTCGTTTCAGCTATGGGAACTACCGGAACAATTATGGGCGTTTCGCGCTACCTGAAAGAACGTAATTCTAACGTTCAGATTGTTGGTACACAACCTACAGACGGTTCCCGCATACCGGGCATTCGTCGCTGGTCGCCCGAAATGGTGCCTAAAATATTTGAGCGCGAACGGGTAGACCAGGTTATTGATGTAAGCGAATCGGAAGCTACGCATATGGCCCGCCGGCTGGCCAAGGAAGAGGGTATTTTATCGGGCAAGAGCAGCGGTGGGGCCCTAACCGCAGCCCTAAAAGTGGCCGAAGGCCTGGAAGAAGGAGTAATCGTATTTATTATCTGCGATCGCGGCGACCGCTACCTGAGTTCCGACCTGTTCAGAGATCTGGCCTGATCAATAACTCCTTTACAAAAAAAGCTGGCCTGCATTTAGCAGACCAGCAAATATTATATCTCGAAAATTCGGAAACCCTGGTCAACTCTAAACTCCTAATCAATCCTGGTTATCCCGGTCCTACTCGCCCTGGCCCAAAGAATAACCTCTTTTGCCGTTGAACATGTAGAGCTGCTCAGTTTTTATAAAGTCAAAGTTGGCTCGGCTGTGTACCCGGCTCAGCAGGTTAATAACCTGTTCGTGCGTAACAGTATCATTTGTGGCCACGAAACGGCAGCGCCAGTGATCGGTACAGAACGTTTCCGGCTTACCATCGGGATACACTTTTACCCCGCGGTTGGTAATCATTTTCAGGGCCAGCCCGTCGCCGTTTATTTCTTCCAGTTTTTTACCGATTACATCTGGATTGCGGTTATCACCGTTCCAGTCGATAAATACGTCTACGCCCACCAAATCCTTCTTTAACTGCGGATCGGGCTGAGTATAGCTGTGTAGCTTATCACCTTCAACCGGGTAAAACTGTACGGGTTTAAGTTGGTCTGGCTTTTGCCCAATGCGTTCAACAACGGCATCGGCAAATTCCTGGGTTCCTACCCGTTTTGTGCTAATATCTTCCCGAAAAATATCTACCGTGTGAATACCATCTTCCAGGGTTTTTAACCAGGCGTTATTCACTTTAGAGGCTGCTTCCGACTGGCCGATATGTACCAGCATCATTACAGCAGCGTTAATTAAACCAGAAGGATTGGCAATATCTTTCCCGGCAATGGGAGGGGCCGAACCGTGAATGGCTTCAAACATAGCGGCGTGTTCACCAATATTCGATGACCCGCCAAGACCCACTGAACCGGTAACCTGTGAAGCGATATCGGAAATAATATCACCGTACAGGTTCAGCGTTACCATTACGTCGAGTGTTTCCGGGCGGTCGGCAATCATGGCCGACCCGATATCAATAATGAGGTGATCGGTTTCAATATCAGGATACTCTTTGGCTATTTCATCGAATGTACGGTGGAATAAGCCATCGGTTAGCTTCATGATATTGTCTTTGGTGAGGCAGGTAACCTTTTTGCGGTTGTAAGCCCGGGCGTATTCAAAAGCGTAGCGAACAATTTTTTCGCATCCCGGCCGGCTAATCAGCTTCAGGCACTGCACCACCTCTTCGGTTTGCTGGTGTTCAATACCGGCGTATAAATCTTCCTCGTTTTCCCGGATAATTACCAGGTCAACGTCTTTGTGTTTGGTTCCAATGTAGGGGCTGTAAGTCCGTGCCGGACGTACGTTAGCATACAGGCCAAGAGTTTTTCGGGTAGTAACATTCAACGATTTAAACCCGCCACCCTGGGGGGTAGTAATTGGGGCCTTCAGAAAAACGCGGGTTTCGCGCAGTGAATCCCACGCTCTACTCTCAATACCAGAGCTCAGTCCACTCAGATATACTTTTTCCCCGATTTCAATAACATCAGGTTCAATAGCTGCTCCTGCTGCGTCGAGGATACGCAAAGTAGCTTCCATAATTTCGGGGCCAATCCCATCTCCGTAGGCAACAGTGATTTTTCTCTTATCCGCCATAAATAATTCTATTAGGTTAGAATTGCCAAAGGTAAGTCAGAAAACCCATATTACTAACCCTATACCTGGTAAAGAAGGTACATTATTAATAATTCGTTACCAGCTAATTGGGTATATGTTAAGGAGTGACGTTTTTTTTCGTTTTATTGTGCCCGAAAAAATACTAAACCTGAACTAAAGGTCGACCCCTTTCGTTCAGGCAGCCATTAGTTGAATTCTAAAAAGTTTAGAAACATTTATTAGTTTTGAAAGATAACGGCAAGCGCTAGTTGCCTGATAGAATTAACTGAACGCATAATGTCAAACTACGAAAATTTACAAACGAGCAATAAGAATGGCATTCTTATCATTACCATTGATCGGGTAAAAAAGCTGAATGCACTGAATAAAGCCACGATTACGGAAATAGATAAGGTGATACAGGAAGTGTCTGATAATTCAGATATTAAAGGTGCCGTTATTACAGGGGCAGGAGACAAGTCGTTTGTAGCCGGTGCCGACATTAGCGAAATTTCCGAACTGAATGAGGTGAACGGTCGCAAGTTTTCAGAAAGTGGGCAGGAAGTATTTACAATGATTGAGCGGTGCGATAAACCTATTATTGCGGCTATTAATGGTTACGCTATGGGTGGCGGAATGGAACTGGCCATGGCCTGCCATTTAAGGGTAGCTTCCAGTAACGCCAAGTTTGCGATGCCAGAAGTTAACCTCGGGGTAATTCCCGGTTTCGGCGGAACCCAGCGATTAACCCAACTGGTAGGAAAAGCAAAAGCTCTCGAACTAATTATGACAGCCAATACTATTGGTGCTGAAGAAGCGCATACCCTTGGACTGGTGAACCACGTGTGCGACGACAAAGCGGCCATGATGGCGAAAGCCATGGAGCTTATGGGGGATATAATTGATAAAGCCCCGCTGGCCATAGGCATGGTAATCGATTGCGTAAATGCGGCGCTTTCCAACGAACTGAATGGGTACCAGACGGAAGCCAACAGCTTTGGCTCGTGCTGCAAAACCAAGGATTTTCAGGAGGGTACTGCTGCTTTCCTGGCCAAGCGTTCGGCCCAGTTCATCGGCGAATAAACACGGCTGAATGAGTGCCATAAAACAGCTGGCCGGCCAAACCATCTTATATGGCGCCAGCACCATTGCTGGTCGCCTGTTAAATTACCTGCTGGTATTTATTCATACCCGGGTGTTTCTTCCCGAGGAGTACGGCGTGGTTGGGAAGCTGTATGGTTACATTGCTTTCTTCAATGTGCTGTATTCTTACGGCATGGAAACAGCATTTTTTCGCTTCTCTTCCCGGTATAACGAAGAAGGGAAAGATGCACGCATTCCTTTTCGACTGGCTACCACGTCTATACTTGTTAGCAGTTTCATCTTTTCATTGGTCATCGCGCTGGGAGCCGAGGAAATTGCTGCCTGGTTAGGGTATCCCGACCGGTCGCAACTGGTTATCTGGATCAGCCTGATTCTATTTATTGATGCCATTTCGGCAATCCCGTTTGCCAAATTACGGATCGATAATAAGCCCGTCACCTTCGCTGTTGCCAAACTGGGGGCTATTGGTATTACCATCCTCCTTAATGTTTTTTTCCTGGTTTGGCTGCCCGACCTCGATGTGGCCCTGCTTACCCCCTTGCAGCAAATGGACCTGGGTGCCGGTTACGTTTTCCTGGCCAATTTACTGGGTAATGCTTTTATACCCCTGTTATTATGGCAAACCTTTGCCCAGTTCCGTCCTATGTTCGAGTGGGCCCAACTAAAAAGTATGCTGGCCTACTCCTGGCCAATTCTGGTTACCGGCCTGGCCGGCATGGTTAACGAGCAACTCGATTTGTTGCTGTTCGAAGGCCTGCTACCGGGCAAATTTTATGCCTCGCAGTCTCCTTCGGAAGCGCTGGGGGTTTACCACGCCAACAAAAAGCTAAGCGTATTAATGATGCTGGCCATACAAGCCTTCCGTTACGCCGGCGAGCCGTTCTTCTTTAACCGGGCTTCCGATAAAAATGCACCTGTTTTATTTGCCCGGGTGCTGCATTATTTTGTGTTGTTCAGTTTAGTTATTTTCGTGGGTATCGGGGTCAATGTAAACTGGGTAGGGGCGTTATTTCTCAAGCAGGAAGCCTATTTACAAGCCCTGTACATCGTTCCGGTATTATTGTTGGGTAAATTATTTTTCGGTGTATATGTTAATTTATCGGTCTGGTTTAAACTAACCGATAAAACCATTTGGGGTACCTACATTACCGGCATCGGAGCCGCAGTAACGATATTGGGAAACCTGGCCCTGGTGCCCTACCTGGGTTACCTGGGAGCGGCAGTAGCCAGCGCGGCGTGTTACTTTGTAATGGCCGTGGTTTGTTATTATAGCGGTCGCCGGTTTATGCGCATCCCGTATCAGTTTACCCCACTGTTGGGCTATACCGTTTTGGCCCTTATATTAGTACTGGTGAGTTTTCGTTTATCGTTTAAAGAACCACTGGTAAACTATTTTATCCAGGGAGGATTAACCCTGGGGTTTGTTTTACTAATAGGAATAAAAGAATTTCTGCCCGAACTGCGCGGGCCCCGATAAGCATGCAAGTAAAGATCATTAACCATTCGGCCCATCCGCTTCCCGAATACCATACCAGCCAGTCGGCCGGAATGGACCTGCGAGCGCATCTGGAAAATGAATACGTTTTACACCCGATGGAACGCAAGCTCATTAGTACCGGGCTGTACATGGAGTTGCCCGCCGGGTACGAAGCGCAAATTCGTCCGCGTAGCGGGCTGGCCCTGAAGTACGGTATTACGGTACTGAACAGCCCGGGCACGGTAGATGCCGACTACCGGGGAGAAATAAAAGTATTGCTGGTAAATTTATCTGAACGGCCGTTCACCATAAATCCGGGTGAGCGAATTGCCCAAATGGTGGTAGCAGCCTACGAACAAGTGCAGTGGGTAGCAGTTGAAAAGCTTGAAGTTAGCGAGCGGGGCAGTGGGGGATATGGAAGCACAGGAAAACAATAAAAACCATTTAAAATGAAAATTATTATCCCGATGGCCGGAATGGGAAAGCGCATGCGGCCGCACACCTTAACTGTTCCCAAACCGTTAATTCCAATCGCTGGAAAACCTATTGTTCATCGGCTGGTAGAAGATATTGCTGCTGTTCTCGACCAGCAGGTTGAAGAAGTGGGTTTTGTAATTAGTCGCAATTTCGGGGAAGAAGTAGAGCAGCGGCTGGTAGAAATTGCTGGCCTAATTGGTGCAAAGGGCAGTATCTATTACCAGGATTCCCCGCTGGGTACCGGCCATGCCATTTTGTGTGCTGAACCCATGCTAAACGGCCCCGTAATCGTAGCCTTTGCCGATACCCTCTTTCGGGCCAACTTCCGCCTTGATGCCAGCCAGGACGGCATTATTTGGGTGAAACAAGTGGAAGACCCTTCGGCTTTTGGCGTGGTGGAACTAAGCGAAAAAGAAGAAATTACCGGTTTCGTAGAAAAACCGGCTACCTACGTGTCGGATCTGGCGATTATTGGTATTTATTACTTTAAAAACGGCGGGCAACTGAAAGAAGAACTGCAATACCTGATCGATAACGAGGTAATGCACTCGAACGAATACCAGCTCACCGATGCGCTGGAAAACATGAAAGAAAAGGGAACAGCGTTCACAACCGGAAAGGTAGAGGAATGGCTGGATTGCGGGAATAAAGACGCAACCGTAAACTCGAACAAGCGGTACCTCGATTTCATAAAAGACCAGCCGAACATTTCTGCTTCGGCCTACACTGAGAACTCGGTCATCATTCAGCCGGTTTATATTGGACCGAACGTATCGATACACAATTCTGTAATAGGACCGCACGTTTCCATTGGTGAACACACGGTGGTAAAGAATTCCCGCATTCAGAACACTATCGTTCAAACCCACACAACCATAGAAAATGCTAACTTAGAAAATTCTATGATTGGTAGTCACGTAGGATTACAGGGAAAAGCCTCTGATTTAAGTATAGGAGACTATAACGCAGCTACAATGTAATGATTCTGGGTAATTTTCAATTCTACTGTTTGTATATTTAGTAAATTTGTAATCTGCTGCAAATCAACAACTGTGAATGCAGTAAAACAGACGGCACGGGAAAGCAGGTAGTTTTCCCGGGAAAAAGAGGTAAGCATGTTAAAAAATAATAAAGTTGTTACTGGATTAATCCTGGCCTTCCTAATTGGTTTTATAAACTCCCAGCACACCCACGCGCAATTCAGGAAAACAAATAAAACCGAAAATAAGAAACGGGAAGCCGCCTATTACTTTGTGGAAGCAGAAAAGTACTACATTCTTGAGGACTATCCCAAAGCCTACATGCTATTCCAGAAGTCGCTGGAAAGTGACCCTGATAACGGGGCTGCTCACTTTAAAATTGCGCAGATCCTGGTTGCAAAAGGCGAATTTGATGAAGCCCTTCTAAATGCCAACAAGGCCATTAAGCTCGATAAAGATAATAAGTACTATTTCCTAATTAAGGCAGAAATCCTCACCCGGCAGTCTAATTTTTCTGCAGCTGCTAAAGTATACGACGAAATGATCAATACCATTCCGGGAACCAAGGATTACCTTTTCGACCTGGCTGCTCTTTATATTTACCAGTCTGACTACGAATCGGCCCTGGAAACCTATGAGGTGGCCGAAGAAAAATTTGGGATAGTGGAAGAAGTTATTCGGCAGAAGCAGAAAATTTACCTGGAAATGAATAAGCTGGACAAGGCAATTGCTGAAGGTAAAAAGCTGATCGATGCTTTTCCGGGCGAGACGGCTTACGTAGTAAACCTGGCCGAAATTTATCAGTCGAACGGCAGGGATAAAGACGCCATACCGGTATTGGAAGAACTACTGAAATACGATGCCAACAACCCGGAAGCCCGGCTTATGCTGGCCCAAATTTACCAGGATCAGGGCCAAACCATGCAAGCCCTTGAGAACTTTGAAGTAGCTTTTGCCAGTGAAAACCTGGCCTTAAACAAAAAAGTGCAACTGGTGGCGCGCTACCTGCAGGAACTGCCCAACCCTGAAATTGAAAAGCTTTGTCGCTCGCTTAGCAATACCATAGTAGAAGCCCATCCTGATGATGCCAATGCCTATGTAATTAGTGGTGATTTTTACACTACCATTGGTGAAGACGAAGCAGCCCGCAACAATTACCTGGAAGCCCTGGAAATAAACGGTAATAACTTTAACGTATGGCAGAATGTAATTAACATTGAGCTGGAACTGGGTAAAATGGAAGCGGTGCTGGAGCATTCGGAAAAAGCCATGGAGTATTTTCCGAATCAGGCCATCCTGTTTTACTTCAATGGGTTTGCCCAGATGTCAATGGGCAGTTACAATGAATCGGCCCAGGTATTAGAACAAGGTAAACGGCTGGCTGGTAATAACGACGAACTGCTTAGCTACTTTAACGGGCAGTTAGGGCAGGTGTACCACGAACTGGAAGAGCATACAAAATCAGATAAGGCCTACGAGGCAGTGCTGGCTTACAACCCGGCAAACGACCTGGCCCTGAATAATTACAGCTACTTTCTATCCGTACGCAAAGAAAAGCTGGAGTATGCACTGGAACTCTCTACCCGGTTGGTGGAACGTACTCCTGAAAACGCTGAAAACCCTACTTACCTCGATACCCACGCCTGGGTGCTATACCAAAAGGGAGAATACCGTAAAGCAAAAGAATTCCTGGAAAAAGCGATCAGGTACGGAGAAAGTAACCTGAGTGGAACCATAATTGAACATTATGGCGATGTACTTTTTAAATTAAACAAAATTGACGAGGCCGTGGTGCAATGGAAACGAGCAAAGGGAATGGATGATACATCCGAACTCGTCGACAAAAAAATTGCAGATCGTAAACTCTATGAATAAAATATACGGGTTAGCCGGGGTGTTGCTACTCACTATATTGGTGTCATGTAAAACCAGTACCCCAACCCGGTCCGGTACGGCAGCGACCACTCTTTCAGTGGCTGAGGTTGATTTCGATTACCTTACCGCCAAAAGTAGCGTGAAATTCGCTAATGAAGAAAAAAACCTGAACGCATCGGCTGATTTCCGGATTCGTAAAGACAGCATTATCTGGGTGTCGGTATCACCGGGCATGGGCATTGAAGCAGCCAGAGGGGTCATTACCCATGATTCTATTATCTTCATTAACCGGCTGGAAAAAACCTACCAGGCGAAAAGTATGGCTGAACTCAGCGCAAAGTTTAATTTTAACCTGAACTATGCGCTTATTCAATCAGCCCTGCTGGGGAACCTGCTGGTACAGGTAGATTCCTCGGACGTGACCCGGAAAAGAAAAGGACAGTTCGTGCTCAGGCAGAAGCAAGATCCTTTTACGGTGAATAATTTTGTGAGCGACCGGTCGATGAAAATTGAAAGGGTAGAGGTTACAGATGAAGCTGATAATGAACTGGTGGTAGCTTACAACGATTTTCAGCCCCTGGAAGAAAGTTACCTGCTGCCGTTTAGCAATAATATCCGGTTACAATACTTTAGTAACAAAAATAAGAAAGCAATAGACATTAGTATTCGGTACAAGCGGGTGAATTTACAAACTGGTTCACTGCGCTTTCCTTTTCAGATCCCTGAAAAATATGAACGCGAATAGGTACATCGTTCTGCTTGTATTTTTCCTTGTCTCCCTGTGTGCACAGGCTCAGAGCGGCATGGATAAAGAAAAACTGGAAAAAGAGCGAAAAGAAAACCTGCAGCGAATTAAACGAGCCAGAAAAATACTGCAGGAAACGGCCAACCGGAAAAGTAGCAGCCTGGGGCAATTGACCGCCCTGAACGAACAGGTAGCGGCTCGCCGTGCGCTTATTGCTTCAATTAACCGTGAAATAGAGTTACTGGGTAACCAGATCGACGAGATTAGCATGGTTACTAATGCGCTGGAACGTGATCTGAAAAACCTGAAAAGCGAGTACCGGGCCATGTTATACGCAGCCGAAAAAGCACAAAACGGGTACGACCGCCTTACCTTTTTATTCTCGTCGTCATCATTTAACCAGCTGTACATGCGGTTAAAATACATGGAGCAGTACAGCAAAGCCCGCAATCACCAGGTTGAACTGATTAATGAAGTGAAGTTATCGCTGGAAAGCCAGCAGGTGGCTATAAAAAATAAAAGGATGGAGCGGAATATCCTGCTCGATCAACAAGTGAACGCGAACAAAGAAATGGTGGCTTTGCAGCGGAAACAACAACGGCTGGTAGCTAACTTAAGCCGAAAAGAACGTCAACTGAATGCTGAATTGGCTAATCGTGAACAGGCTGTAAAGGAACTGGATAACCTGCTGGCCTCTATTGTACGACGGGAAATAGCGGCAAAGAAAAACCTGGCCGGTAAAAATGATCTTTCGGCTTCTTTTGAAAAACAGCATGCCAAGCTAAACTGGCCGGTTTCTTCCGGGTTCATTTCCCAGCAATTCGGCCGTCACCCCCACCCGGTACTGAAGGGAATTATGATAGAAAACCAGGGAATAGACATTCAAACCAGCCAGAATTCAGAAGTGAGTACCGTATACGACGGAATTGTTAAAACCATTGCTGCCGTACCAGGGATGAATAAGGTGGTTATCGTACAACATGGAGACTATTACACCCTGTACGCCCGTCTTAAAGAAGTATACGTGAAAAAAGGGCAGGAATTGAGGCAAAAAGAAAAAGTGGGTAAGGTATATACAGATAAGGACGGAATCGCTTCTTTACAATTTCAGATCTGGCGGCAACACGAAAAATTAAACCCTCAACCCTGGTTACAGCACCGTTAGAAGGGTTATTACAAATTATTTTACGGTTTTAAAAATAGTGATTTTTTGTACAGGTATTTATAATTATCTTTGTTAGTAATTGATAATTAAACTTTTCGCTTATGTTAAGCATATTTGCATTTGGAGCACTGGGGGGATGGGAAATCCTTTTGATACTGACAGTTATTTTGATTTTCTTTGGAGCCAAAAAAATTCCAGAACTTGCCAGAGGCTTAGGAAAAGGCATGCGGGAATTTAAAGATGCCACCAAAGAAATTAAAGACGAAATTGAAGAAACCAATAAGTCAGTTACTGACAACAAATAACTTATCAGATTACAGATTTTCATCCTTCCACAATATTCAGGAAGCCTTGTTGGAAGGCACCTTGAACTGTGAATCTATCGTTGATCATTATCTCCACAATATTGCTCAACAATCCGAACTCAACGTGTTCCTCGAGGTTTACGAAGAGGAAGCGCGCACACAAGCCAAAAAAGTAGATGAAAAAATCAGGGCAGGCCATGCCGGTAAGTTAGCCGGTATGGTTGTTGGCCTTAAAGATGTACTGTGCTATAAAGATCACGGCTTGCAGGCGGGTAGTAAAATCCTTGATCAGTTCCAGTCACAGTTCAATGGCACAGCGGTGCAACGCTTACTCGATGAAGATGCAATCATTATTGGTCGCCAGAACTGTGATGAGTTTGCTATGGGGTCTTCTAACGAAAACTCGGCCTTTGGCCCGGTTAAAAACGCCCTCGATTCGGAACGCGTACCCGGTGGTTCTTCCGGTGGATCAGCTGTAGCAGTACAGGCCGATATGTGCCTGGTTTCTCTTGGATCGGACACCGGTGGATCGGTACGCCAGCCAGCTGCTTTTACTGGAGTTATTGGTTTAAAGCCTACTTACTCCCGAATTTCACGTTACGGCCTCATTGCCTATGCCTCTTCTTTCGATACCATTGGTGTGTTAGCCAGAGATGTTGAGGATTGCGCACTGGTTATGGAAACCATTGCCGGAAGCGACGAGAACGATTCTACTGTTTCTAACCAGCCGGTACCCGAGTACTCTAAACATTTGCAACTGGATAAAAAAGCCAGGATAGCTTACATTACCGACACCTTAAATAATGAGGGGCTGAATGCTGAAATAAAAGAAGCCACCGAAAAGATGATCGGCCAGCTTCAGCATAACGGTCATACGGTTGAACCCATCAGTTTTCCTTTGCTCGATTACCTGCTTCCTACTTACTACATTCTTACTACCGCTGAAGCCAGTTCTAACCTGTCGCGTTTCGATGGAGTACGGTATGGCTACCGTTCAAACAAGGCCGGAAACCTGGAAGAAATGTATAAGCTAACCCGTGAAGAAGGCTTCGGGGAAGAAGTTAAGCGTAGAATCATGCTGGGGACTTTCGTGCTAAGTGCCAGCTATTACGACGCTTACTATACAAAAGCTTCTAAAGTACGTAAGTTACTGATTAGTAAGACCCGTGAGATCTTCAGGAACTACGATTACATCATTATGCCTACAACCCCTACTACAGCTTTTAAAATGGGGGAACATAGCAACCCGCTGGAAATGTACCTTGCCGACTTATTCACCGTTCATGCTTCACTGGTGGGAATTCCGGCAATATCAATACCGGCAGGAAATGATAAACAAGGCCTACCCATAGGAATTCAATTGTACGGAAATTACTTTAATGAAGCAGGATTGATGGGATTAAGCAACGAAATTTTAAATTATTCCTAGAATTAATTTAAATATTTATTGACATCCGCACTAGTTTCCTGTAAATTACACGATATGCTGTTAAATATTACAGGTAAAACATACTCTTTACGCTTGCGTTTACATTGTTCGTTCCTGTATATATTTTGCAGTAAGAAAATTAAGCAGCCTGATGAAACGCACTATTCTGAATACTTTTTTGGTACTGGTCTTTTTCAATGCCTACGGACAGCAAGAAGTACCAGCCGGTAAAACCGGGGCTTACCACGTGCCGGTTGTTGAATACGATTATATTCCAGACGTAACCTACGAACAGGTAAAGGAAAGGCTGGCAAACCTGGAAACAGACATGCCTTTTACTTTTAATCACCGGGTAAAATCGTTCATCGATTACTTTACGGTAAAAAACCGAAATTATACCCGAATGGTGCTGTCGAGGCAACAACTGTATTTTCCTCTTTTCGAGAAGTATTTGAAAAAATACGGGCTGCCCCAGGACTTAAAATACCTGGCGGTCGTGGAATCGGGGCTTAACCCTCAGGCGATATCTCGGGCTGGTGCGGCAGGATTATGGCAGTTTATTCCGAGTACCGGCCGGATATTCGATTTACATCAGGACTGGTACGTGGATGAACGGATGGATCCTGAAAAATCTACAGAAGCTGCCTGTAAATTCCTGAAGCAACTCTACGGGATGTTTGGAAACTGGGATTTAGCCCTGGCCGCATACAATACGGGCCCGGGAAATGTACGCCGTGCAATCCGGCGTTCGGGTTACAAGAAAGATTTCTGGGAAATTTATCGCTATCTGCCCAGAGAAACCCGCTCGTATGTGCCTCAGTTTATTGCGCTTACTTATGTATTTAACTATCCTGAAGCTCATAACCTGTTTGTGGAGCAGGAATACCTACCGGATACAGATATGGTATTCATTGATCAGTTCATGAGCGTAAAGGTACTGGCAGAAGCGCTCGATGTTTGCGAAGATGATTTACTGCTTTTAAACCCCGAATTACGAAGAAGTGCAATCGGAGACCAGACGGGAAAATATCCTTTACAAGTTCCTTCTCAACAGAAAAGTTACCTGGAAAATAACCTGGCAATGATAGCGGAAGCCTACAAGGAAGAAAACGAAGATTACCGAAAGTATTTAACCCGCTATGCCGTTGGGAGTACTTACGGAAAAGAAATGGTTCGTTACCGGGTAAGAAGCGGTGATGTATTGGGCAATATTGCCCGCAGGCATGGGGTACGCATTGCTGACATTAAATCGTGGAATCGCATCAGGGGAACCCGTATTTACGCCGGCCAGCGACTTAAAATATGGGTTAGTCCCGGACGACAAAGGCGAATCGCATCCAGAGCCAAGCCGCTGCCAGTTTCTAAAGGTAAAGTTCACACCGTTCAGCCTGGCGATTCACTGTGGGAAATATCGAAGAAATACCAGGGTCTGACCGTTGAAAAAATCAAGCAGCTGAATAACCTGAAAGGCAACAAGATTAAACCGGGTATGCGACTGGTTATCGGTTAAAAGGTTACTTTGCTAAAGTAAGGGGATACTGAATACAACATGAAATTGTAGTTTTTACAATTAGTGTGTTACTTGCATCGTTGCACGCTATGAGAAAATTGTACTACATGCTGACTTACCGTTCCCGATTCTTGCATCCAATCTTATTATTTTTATCATGTCTGGTACTTTCTGCTTCCTGTTCCTCTGGTGAAGGGGGTAGCAGTAGCAGAAAAGACGATTCGAATCTACCTAAAGCTCGCGGCGCTACTGGCGAAATTGTTCTGGTTATGGATTCTGTATTGTGGAAAGGTGAACTGGGCCGGCAGGTTCGCCGGGTGTTCTCCGATACCGTGCCCGGATTACCGCTTCCCCCGGAACCTAAGTTTAACCTTCGCTACGTAGACCCCTTCAAGCTGAACCGTTTATTACGCAGTGCTAAAAATATGCTTTTCGTTACCGTTTTCGATAACAAAAGCCGGGCAAGTAGGAAGATGCAGAGTTACTTTACGAATGAATCGGTAGAAAGAATAAAAAGCGGTGAAGACTTGTTCATGTATGCTAAGGACAACGAGTTTGCCAGGGGGCAAAAGATTCTCCACCTGTTTGGTGCCTCGGAAAAAGATCTAATCAGCAACCTGAAGAAAAATAAGGCTGGCCTCCAGGACTATTTCGAGGAAGTAGAAAAGAATAGACTGGCTGAAAAGATCTACTCGGTTAAACCGGAAAGAGGAATTATGAACGTTATAAAAGAAGATTTTAAGTGCTCCCTGCGAATCCCTTACGATTTCGATATTGCCAAACAGGAGGAAGATTTCATCTGGATTCGGCAGTTAGACCGGGAAGTAGACAAGAGCTTCATCATCAGTTATCGTCCCTACACATCAGAAACCGCGTTTGAGAAAGAAAACCTGATTGCCTGGCGAAACCGCATCGGAAAAATTTACCTGGCCGATTCCAAGCGTGTTTACATGCAAACGGATAGCATAACGCCGGTTTATACCCGTGAAAAGAATTTCAATGGTCATTACGCAGTAGAGATGCGTGGGCTGTGGCGTCTTTCGAATAATACAATGGGAGGGCCTTTCGTTAGCATGGGCATAGTAGACGAGGAGCGAAACCGGTTTTACTACGTTGAAGGATATGTGTATGCACCCAACAAAAGAAAAAGAAATATCATGCTGGAAATGGAAACTGTCCTGGAAAGCTTCCGTATCCTGCCGGCAAAAGAAGAATCTTCAAACCCAGAAAGTTGATAAACAAAAATCTTCTATAGAAATTTCAACTAATTTTCGTAAGTTTGCAGCCTTTTAATTGTTATCGGTGTATTGGTACACGATAACGGTAAGGTAAATCTCATTTTTAATAGTAGTATGAAACTCTCCGCTTTTAAGTTCGAATTGCCCAATAAATTAATTGCACTTCATCCCAATGACAACCGGGATGAGTCTCGCTTAATGGTTGTGCATAAAGATTCTGGCAAAATAGAACACAAAGTATTTAAAGATATTGTAGACTACTTTGATGAAGGAGATGTAATGGTGAGAAACGATACCAAAGTATTTCCTGCCAGGCTTTATGGCAATAAAGAAAAAACTGGTGCCCAGATCGAGGTATTTCTTCTTCGCGAACTGAATACAGAAATGCATTTGTGGGATGTACTGGTTGATCCGGCCAGAAAGATCAGGGTAGGCAACAAACTGTATTTCGGAGAAGGTGAGCTGGTAGCTGAAGTTATTGATAACACAACATCAAGAGGGCGCACCATCAGGTTTCTTTACGAAGGTGAGGATGCCGATTTTTATAAGATGATCGATAACCTGGGTGAAACCCCGGTGCCCGATTACATTAAGGAGCGCCGTAAGGTTAATGATAAGGACAAAGAACGGTACCAGACGGTATACGCTGATAAGGTTGGTGCGGTGGCAGCTCCAACAGCCGGCCTTCATTTTACCCACCAGGTACTAAAGCGGCTTGAAATTAAGGGTGTACATTTACCAGCTATAACGCTTCACGTTGGGTTGGGAACATTCCGTTCGGTAGATGTGGAAGATCTAACCAAGCACAAAATGGCTTCTGAAAACTATGAAATTCTTGAAGATACTGCAGAACTTGTTAACGAAGCACTGAATAATAAACGCAGGGTTTGTGCAATCGGTACTACTTCAATGCGCTCGCTGGAGTCATCAGTGTCAGCAAGTCTTAGGCTGAAGCCCAATGCCGGATGGACCGACAAGTTTATCTTTCCTCCTTACGATTTCAAGATATGCAGTGGGCTACTCACAAATTTCCACATGCCGGAGTCTACTTTGTTAATAATGGCTTGTGCTTTCGGGGGGTATGACCTAACAATGGAAGCCTATCAGGCAGCTATTAAGGAAAAGTATAAATTCTTCACCTACGGAGACGCCATGTTAATCATCTAAGAGATGGTTCGTTACGCAGTAATCGTTGCCGGGGGCAAAGGCACCCGTATGGGCACAAACACTCCAAAACAATTCATTTTGCTGAGTGGTAAACCCATCCTAATGCATACGCTGTTGTCATTTAAACAGTATTCCAGTAGCCTCAATCTGATTGTGGTTTTACCGGAAGTAGAAATTCCCACCTGGAAATCGTTGTGCAAAAAGCATAATTTTTCCATTCCTCACCAGATAACTGCTGGGGGCGATTCCCGAAGTGCCTCGGTTCAAAAAGGTTTGGCGTGCATTGACCGTTCAGAGCCTTCACTGGTGGCTATTCATGATGGTGTAAGACCTTTTGTTACATCGTCCCTCATTCAGACATGCTTTGATTCAGCCAGGAAGTACGGTAGTGGAGTGCCTGTAGTGCAGGTTAAAGACTCGGTAAGGCGCCTGAAACAGGGAAAGAATTTTGCAGAAAACCGCTCACAGCTGTACCTGGTTCAAACTCCGCAGGTATTCAAAACCCAGGAAATTTGGGATGCCTACCAGAAGCAGGAAGCACAAACAGATGATGCTACACTTTACGAGCTTTCAGGTAAAGATGTAACGCTGGTAGATGGATTATACACCAACATTAAGATAACCACCACAGATGATCTGATCTTTGCGAGAGCAATTATGGCAAGCCCAAATTACCAGAAGTAAAATGGGCAGGCATTATTAATATTCGTCTTCGTTAAAGAAGAAATCCTCCTTGGTAGGATAATCAGGCCATATTTCCTCAATACTTTCGTAAGGCTGTCCGTCATCTTCCAGTTCCTGTAAGTTTTCAATTACTTCCAGGGGCGTACCAGTACGGATTGAATAATCAATCAACTCTTCTTTCGTCGCAGGCCATGGTGCATCTTCCAGGTATGAGGCCAATTCAAGTGTCCAGTACATGTCGATATAATTTAAATTAGTGCTCTTATACTCCTATTTATTTAGCAAAATTCTATTAACAAGCAAACAAAACTTTATTAATTATCTACTTGGCTCTTTGCAAATTCACTCTTGCTTAATAAAGTTCACTAAATAAAAAAAGATTCATTTATTATTAATTACTTAGTTCATTTTCCAGCTCTTTCTGTAACTGACGTTTTACAGCAACTTTTCGTTGATGCAATTTCAGTTTAAACTGAAGGTCTTTACTTGCCTGTTCATCGAGATTGTGCTGGTTATTATTTACTTCTTCCTTCACGTTCACCAGGCCGCGTTCATCACGGGTTATCAGGTTTTGCAGCACTTCCAGCTTCATCTGAATTTGCTCAGAAGGTGTATTGGAATCATAATTTTCGTTTCTCGACTGCACGATTTTATCCAGGAAATGTTTTTCATTTGCTAAATCGCAGGCATTATTAAACGCATTATTCATATCCCTGGCAATATGACGAGGCATGCGGCCCAGGTTTTTCCATTGCATTTTAAGTTGCTTCACCCTGTCGGGAGTATCGGGAGGCACTTCCTCTGCCAGTTTACGGGCATCGTTAATAAGGTGATATCGCTGGCTGTCGTCCTGTGGCTGTGGGCGATAACCACCCCGATCGTTACCATAACCTTCATTAACCCGTCGGCGCGGCCTACGCGGGTTGCTTAACCCATTGATAATGTATTTCAGTTCTTTCCAAAGCTTTTTCTGTTTAAAGGCCTGTATTTTTCCCACTGTTCGCCACTCCTCGTGAATACGCTTAACTTCACGCGAAACAAACTCCTTATCTTCCTGGTAACGAAGCCCGCGGGCTTGCTGAATCAGGCGCTGGTAGTGATTTATCCGGTCGTTGGCAATTCTTTTCTTTTCAGCAAAGAATTCCTTACGTCGGGTAAAAAAGGTATCGAGTATATTCCGGAACTGGTTCTCAATGTCTTCCTGAAGTTCTTCAACAACATTACCAGTTTTAATCCAGCGTTCTTTAATATCGTTTAGCTGCTCAGTAGCTGCTTTCCAATCGGTACTGTGTTCGTACGGTCGGGCTTCTTCCAGCAGAGCCTGTTTAATTTCCAGGTTCTTTTTCCTGTTTTCAGCTACAATTTCTTTCAGGTAATTCTCAAGACGAAGCAGCCGTTCATGCAAAACTTCAAAGTTACCGAGTGCATCCACTTCAGAAAGGTGCTTTCTCATGTGAACCAGCTTCATCAGGTATGATCCTTTGTTTTCAGCGGCTTCTATGGCGTTTTCAAGGGCTTCAATTTTGCCGACCAGGTGGTTATATCGCTCTTCAAAATAATTAATAGTTGATGGTTCACTTTCACGGACTTCTCCAATTTGCCTCTCCGGGAAGTCTAAGAAAGCATTACGGTAAATCTTATCCCCTTCTATAAAACCGTGTGGGTGGTGCATGTTCGCTTCCAAGGTTACTTATTGTTCTTAACTATACGGACAGTGATTATAGGCATATTGTTCTTAATAAAAAATAACCAAGATCAAACAATAATCATAGCGTCCGTGCTTTTTAATGCCCAAAAAAGGTATAATTTGGTAAAAACTGCAACAATTTTACTATTATCAGTGGGTTTCTTGAATAAATACACTTTTGTGATGATTCCGGAATCAAACCGGAGGTATGCAGGCTTTCAGCAATTATTGTGCTTTAGGTGTAATTGTGAAACTCAAACTTGTGGCGTACCTTCAGGCTTTTACAGATACACTATATAAGCTTATGAGTAACGAAAAGATAATTTTTTCAATGGCGGGGGTTAGTAAAATTTATCCGCCCAATAAACAGGTACTTAAAAATATTCACCTCTCTTTTTTCTACGGTGCAAAAATTGGTGTAATTGGTTTAAATGGATCCGGTAAATCATCTTTACTCCGGATCGTTGCGGGTGAAGACAAAGAATACCAGGGAGAAGTGGTTTTCTCACCCGGTTATTCGGTCGGATACCTGCAACAGGAACCTGAACTGGATAAGGAAAAAACGGTACTTGAAATTGTTGAAGAAGGGGTTAAGGAAGTAAAGGACCTGCTGAAAGCTTTTGAAGAAGTTAACGAGAAGTTCGGCGATCCGGAGGTGATGGAAGATCCTGATGCCATGACTAATCTGATTGAAGAACAGGGAAAAATTCAGGAAAGGCTCGACCAGTTAAACGCCTGGGAAATCGACAGCAAACTGGAGCGGGCCATGGACGCTCTCCGCACACCCGACGCTCAGGCTAAAGTGGGCAACCTGTCTGGGGGGGAAAAGCGCCGGGTAGCCCTCTGCCGCCTCCTCTTGCAGGCACCCGATATTTTACTCCTCGATGAGCCGACTAACCATCTCGATGCCGAATCGGTACTCTGGCTGGAAAATTACCTGCAGAATTATCCGGGTACGGTAATTGCCGTTACGCACGATCGCTACTTCCTCGATAATGTTGCTGGCTGGATCCTGGAACTCGATCGCGGGGAAGGGATTCCCTGGAAAGGGAACTACTCGTCCTGGCTCGATCAGAAGCAAAAGCGCCTCAAAGACGAAGAAAAATCAGCAAGCAAACGCCAGCGTACCCTTGAGCGCGAACTGGACTGGATTCGCATGACTCCCAAAGGAAGGCAGGCCAAAGCTAAAGCGCGCTTAAATGCATACGACAAACTGGTTGGAGAAGAAGCGAAAGAAAGAGAACAGAACCTGGAAATTTTTATCCCACCGGGCCCGCGCCTGGGTAATCAGGTTATTGAGGCGGAAAATGTATCTAAGGCGTTTGGTGATCGTTTGCTGTTCGAGAACCTGTCCTTCTCCCTGCCTCAAGGCGGGATTGTTGGCGTTATTGGCCCGAATGGGGCTGGTAAAACTACGCTTTTTAACCTAATTACCGGTAAGGAAAAGCCCGATCAGGGTGAGTTTACCATTGGTTCAACCGTGGAAATTGCCTACGTAGATCAGGAACACGATAACCTGAGCCCGGGAAAATCGGTGTGGCAATCTATTTCTGGCGGAGAAGAACTCATAACGCTGGGAAGTAAGCAGGTAAATTCGCGGGCTTACGTAAGCAAGTTTAATTTTTCTGGAAATGACCAGGAGAAGAAAGTGGAAGACCTGTCGGGAGGGCAACGAAACCGCGTTCACCTGGCCATGATGTTAAAGCAGGGAGCTAACCTGTTACTCCTCGATGAGCCAACGAACGACCTTGATGTAAACACCCTTCGGGCCCTGGAGGAAGCACTGGAAAATTTCGGTGGGTGTGCAGTAGTGATATCTCACGACCGCTGGTTCCTGGACCGCATAGCTACCCATATCCTGGCTTTTGAGGGCAACTCGCAGGTTTATTTCTTTGAAGGTAATTTCACGGAGTACGAAGAGAACCGGAAGAAACGGCTGGGAGACACTGCGCCTAAGCGAATAAAGTACAAAAAGCTTGCCTGATGACGTACAGGATGGATAAGTCACTACCGCTTAATCCATCTCCCGAACGATGTGGAGCAACTCACTCAAAATCATGGCTGTTGCTCCCCATATTGTCCGGCCCTGAACAATGTAAGCGGGGGCATCGAGCTTGTACTTGTTCATTACAGTAATTTCCCGCATCTGAAGGTTTGCCGGATGTTGTAATTCATCGATACCGATTTCCACAACTTCTGCTACTTCGTTGGGATCAATGTTGTACTCGAGATGTTCGGTAAAAGTACCCAGTACCGGAGTTACGGTTACATTACTGGGAGGTATAAACAGGGAGGTCATTTTGCCGATGATTTGCCGGGAGGGCAGTTGGATACCGATTTCTTCCCGGGTTTCTCTCAAGGCAGTATCAATGATATCTTTATCGAATTTTTCTGCCTTCCCCCCCGGAAAGGCCATCTGACCACTGTGTACTCCTTCGTAAATAGGACGCTTAATGAGCGGTATGCGGATACGATTATCATGAAAGCTGAGTAAAACCAGCACAGCGGCAACTGTCGAATTTTTTTGGGGAGTAACAGCAATACGTCTTTTACCTCCCGCTGCCATTAGTTCATGGGCCTGCTTTCCGGGCAGTTCCCGCTGTAACCGCTCGATTAGTCGCTGTCGGTAAAGATCTTCCATTGCTATTCTCTTTTCTACCTGTTTCCTGATGTTTGTCGGAAGCAGGAATATTATCAATTTCCCGGTCAATGGCCTGCCAGTAGTTTTCAATAAAGTCATCGTAAGGTTTAACCTCCGATGCTCCCACAACCAGCGCAAGCGTCATGGTGATGTTAGTAATAATAATGGTAAAAAGTAAAATGCCAGGATCAAAACTACTTACTTGCAACGACTCGGGTATGGCGAAAAACAAAAGTATAGTTATTAAACCTCTCGGCGCAATAAATAGTTGGGTGTAGATATCACTTCCTACGATTAAACGCAAAATTATAAATCTCGACAGGTAAGTACCAGCCACCAGCAACAGGCTAATAATGGCTACCTGAAGGTTAAGCAGCGAGGAAAGCGTAATGGTAATTCCAAAAATTACGAAGAAAAATGTGCGTAAAACAAAAGCCGATTCCATGGTTATCAGCCTGAAATTGCGTAAAGTACTGTTCAGGGCAGCCTGGTTCACGTATTTTTTTAAGGGGCCTGTGAAAAATAACTGGTGATTATTTAGTACCAGCCCGAAAACCAGGATAATGAGTAACGATGAAAGGTGAAACAGTTTACCAATTGCATAGAGCATGAGTAGCACGGCAATGAGCAGGAAAAGCTTCACCTTGGTTTCCAGTTTCTGAAAAATAAATACCAGGGTATAACTCACCACAACAGAAATTAACATGGTAAGTACAATATTCCCGCTTACATCCATCAGGATGGCCTCGGTATCGTTACTCTCTACGTTGCCCACAAGAAAGTAGAAGTACATAATGCCCAGGATATCGGAAAATGTAGCCTCGTATACCATGAACTCCCTTTTGTAATCGTTCAAAGCCCCCACTGAAGGAATAATAATAGCACTACTCATTATAGACAGCGGAATGGCATAAACCAGTGCACTCAGGAATTCCATATTCAGAAAATACTGGATAACGTAAGCAAACAGTATCGAACAAACCAGTAGGCAGAGTAAAGCGGTACCCAGTGACTGTAAAATGAGGGTTCTTTTATCGCGGGTGAGGGTTAAATCGAGCGCTGCCTCTAGCACAATCATAATCAGCCCCACTATTCCCAGGATCTGTAGTGTGCCAAAGAAACCATCCCCTATATCAACATTGAAAAGAGCAGCCAGTTGCTGTAATAAAATACCCAGTATAATGAGCATGAGAACACTGGGGATGTTGGTCTTTTTGGAAAGGACATTAAATAAATAGGAGATAATCAGGATAAGCGAAGTACCGATAATCAGCACGTAAGGATCTAGTTGCTCCATGTTAAAATGTAATCAGCTTGCTTCAAGATAACAAAACAACCCGTAATCCTTTAAAAAAACAGAATCAGTTGCTAACCGGCGCCGGGTGCATGCTGGAAAATCAGGCATCCGACTGCCCAACCATTTCCACCAGTGTATTCAGTACGTCGGGTTCACGAACGCCGGCAAAGTGCCCTTTACGGTTTAAAACATGAACTAACGCGTTCAGGCGGTCTTCCCAGTGCATTCGGGTATCTTCTACGTCAGTAAATGTGTCGTCTTCCGATAATAATACCCGCAACCCGCGTTGGGGCATGAATTTCTGAATACGTTTGTAATTCAACGGGGTTTTTACCCAGCTAATCAGTTGTTCCGTTGGTTCTTCCAGATCGAACCATCCGGCGACAGACAGAAACCCGCCTATTTTTTCTTCCGAATCCTCGCGCTTTCCCAGAAAACGAAGTAACGACTGGCAACCCAGGCTGTGCCCTACAAGGAAATGATTTTCGCTGAGGCCTTTATGAAACACCTGGCCCGACAGGTAGTCAACTACATCATCAATGCTCCGGGTATGATTATCTGGAAATTCAATGATAGTAACCCGGCAGTCATTAAAAGTATCTTCAATATGGCGTTTACACCAATCGTACCAGTACTGGTGCTTTTGGCTTTCCCACATGGGGGCTATAAAGATGTGTTTCATTAAAAATTATCAGGTTTAAAACCAGTTTTTGCTTTTCATGAAAAAAAACATGGAAACGCCCATTACAGTCATTAAGCCAATTACTGCCGGATAACCCCATCGGGTATCT
>CAZIWJ010000013.1:0-28917 GCA_964542855.1 uncultured Roseivirgaceae bacterium | reverse complement strand
ACTACAGCAAAAATGTCAGATTCACGCATTATTAAATAGTCTTGTCCCTCAATATTGACTTCTGTTCCGGCATACTTGCCGTAAAGCACGGTATCGCCAACCTTCACAGTCATTGGCTCATCTTTTTTACCATCACCTACAGCAACGATAGATCCACGCTGTGGCTTTTCTTTAGCTGTGTCAGGAATAATGATGCCTGAGGCTGTTTTTTCCTCAGCTGCAGCAGGTTCCACTACAACTCTGTCTGCAAGGGGTTTAATGTTGACTTGTGACATTCTTCTTTATTAGTTTAGGATTAATACTGCAATACTTGAGTACATGAAAAATGCCAAATCGTTAGACCGACCTTAATCAATCATTATTCGGTCAATTTTACCGTTTTTATGCTGACAATCTTACATTTTAAAGCATGTCACTGACAGTTTTAACATAAATGTAGACATAAATTATTATATTATACTTCCGGATTTTCAGAACAAAAAGACTACTCATGGCAAATTTGTCGGAAACCTGGCTAACTGAAGGCCTGATTGACATTGAGTACAAGAAGTACCTACTTTTATCATTTCTCCAGAAGACAGAAGCCAAGTTTAACTCGAAAGAGCTTTATCCCTCTTTATCGAACCTTGTATTTCATTACAACAACCTGCTTGAACTCAGGCAAAATAAAAAGCTGTTCAGGGATCACCTTCCCAAAGAAATTAATAAGGTTGATTTTGAGAACCTGATACTTTATTACAAAACGTTGGTCGATGACGATGAGTTAATGAAGGTTTTGGAGGAAATCATTGATTTTTCCATTCCAAGGCTGAAGGAAGGCGTTGAACACGGGGTAACTGTTTACGAAGAAATAGCCAGCCAGATGAGAATAGAACCGGTAGGAATAACCCCAATTAACACAGAAGAAGGGTACCTGCTGATTAACCAACAAAGTAAACCAGAAATTAATATTTTTCTTTACCGGGTTAGCGTATTTGAACACTCAGAGGAAAAGTACCGTTCGTTGCGTACAAATTTCATCGGTGTAGTGCATAAAAGTATAACCAATACCTTCGAGCAGATTAAATTTGACCTGATTAAACAGTACCGGAATTTACCAAATCCCGCTACATTCCTGGCCTGCTTCGACGTTGGTATTCAGTCTATTCCTTTCAATGAAACGATGTTACCCGTTTCCAAGCGCAAATTGATGCAGCTTTTAAGTACAACGTAAAAAAGCCCCGACAACTTCGCCGAAGCTTACTTTCTAACTTGTTGATCAGGTTGAATGAAACAAGTACTACTTGTTCTCGCTCTTGTCTACCAAATCTTCAAGATTCATGGTAGCAGTATCACCGGCCGACTGTTCGTTACTTCCTCCGGTTGCGGGCGACTGGGTAGAGATATCAGGTACTATATTCTGTTCCTGGGCTCGCTCTACGTTAGGACTGGCCATGCCCGCTTCGTTAGTATTGGAGTCTGGAATAAAGAAGGTAGTAGACATACTTAAAACCATGATGGCAATGGCAAGCCCCCAGGTGAGGTTTTCCAGGATATCACCGGTTTTTTTAACCCCCATCATCTGGTTGGATGCACCAGAACCACCGAACTGGCTAGAAAGACCGCCACCCTTTGAGTTTTGGGCCAGTACTACCAGTACGAGCAATGCTGCAATGACCAGAATTAAACTTATTATAAAAATTAACATCTTAACCCTTCTTTAACGCTTCAATTTTTTGTGCAAAGTACGTCTTTTTTTGGGGATTTTTCCAAATCAGCTTTCGGTATATTTCTATTGCCTGTTCAACTTTACCCTGCCTCACCATAATTTCGGCATAGTTTTCAGTTGCCAGTCCTGAGAAATTATTTTTCTTGGTCAGATCCTCCTGCTGATCGTTATGAGGTAATTCCCTGGGGTTGAACTCGAAACTGGGTGTACTACTAACAAACTTATCAATAAGCCGAAACTGCTCTTCCTGCGTATTGTGCGCAAAGGAAGCTGACTGCTTACTTACAGATTCCTTTTCCCGTTCTTCAAACTGGTTGGTAGGATTATTCAGTTTTTTTTTTTCTTCGTCTTCGTCCAGCACTTCATCCAGTATTTTTCTTCTGTCTCTAAGTGCACGCAGGTTTTCTTCCAGTTCCTTATGCATTTCATCATCCTCACTACTGGTTTCTAACGATTCTTTTTTGTTATTAGAAGCGTTTTTGTGCTGTGAATCCTGATTAAACGCCGCATCCTGAAAGGGTTGCTCATTATCCCGGCTTTCATGAGTTAGGTTATTCAATTCGTCGGTACTTTCAAAAACACCCTCAGTGCTATTTTCCGTTGTATCTTCAATCGATGAATCAGAATAAGCCGTGTCTTCACTCAGGTTTGCGTTCAGCCCGGCAGTTTGATCTGAACTGATTGAGTCATCTTCTGCCTGAAATTGTGGCGGCGACCACCCTGTAACCGTATCATCGCTCACTGAATATGCAACATTGAATGAAATTTCATCATTCATGAATCTTTTCAGGATGCTTCTGCTTGGCACGTTTACAGCTGCAGCAAACAAGGCTTCATTAGCATCGGGCGTGTCTTTAACACTTTTAACCTTTGCAATTAAAGCGTGAAGTAGTGGACTGTATGGGTACGCACTGTTGAGGAGTTCCAGTTCGTCCAGTTCAGAATATGTAACAGTATAGGGCTTCTGCAGGACTGCCAGAATTTTTTTTCCGTCCATGGGAAATACTGATGGTTCGAAGTTAATGTATAAGAAAAATTACCAAGTAGCAACAGAGCTATTAAAAATGTCGAGTATGATTTGGTCAGTTATTTCATCAATTAGCCCGTCTTCTACACTTGAAGGGGGGGTATTCGAGTCAAATTCAAGAAAGAACGAAAACCTTTTATCTTCAAAATTAAACTGCTCATCGTATAAGTTTACATAAGTAGCATTAACCGTAATGGTTAACCGGGTCTGACTGGCTATAGAAGGTTGGTTGGGTCTATTAGAAGCCGTAGGTGCAACCGGGGAAAACTCATACTTAACAATACTGCCTTCCAGTTGGATATCACCTTGCTGATCGACGAGGGTAAGGTTAGTATTTTGCTGAAAGTAATCTTTGGTTTTTTCGGTAAACAGCTGGCTTAAATCCGGTGGCCCACCACCCGAGTCGTTATAGAAATTCTGGATTGAAATGGTTTTGATTTCAGGCGATAAAGATGCTCCAGTGAAAGAATAAACACCGCAAGACGTTGTAATTGCTACACTCAAGAAAAGCAGGATTAGCCTATTCAAGTTCATACTGTTTTATTTTACGGTATAGTGTTCTTTCCGATATTCCCAGGTCAATGGCGGCGTACTTTCGCTTGTTATTATTTTTTTTCAGTGCTTTGATGATCATTTCCTTTTCTTTTTTTTCCAGCGATAAAGATTCTTCTTCATCCTCGTGCACTACGTCTTCAATATCTATTTGGTAGGTTTTTTCAGGCTGGCTTTCCCCGGTTGACTTAATAATGAACTTCCCGTTTTTATCGGAATTCGCCGTTTTTGTTACATTTTTTTCGGGATGCAAGAAATTCTCTTTTACTGTATCAAATAAACGGGGATGCTCATCGAGAATGGTGCTATCCATTTGGCCAGATTTAATGAGCTGGAAGATGAGTTTTTTCATTTCGTTTACATCCTGGCGCATATCGAAGAGCACTTTGTAGAGTAAATCTCTCTCTGTAAAACTCTCTCCCGAGCTGGTTTGTCGCCCGGTATACAGGGCTGGAAGCAAACTATCTTCTTTGGGTAGATACTTCTGTAAGACCGGAACATCGATTACCCGCTCCATTTCAAGCACCGAAAGGCGGTCGACGATGTTCTTCAATTGCCTGATATTTCCCGGAAAGCGATACCTACGCAATAACTCACGGGCCTCATCATTCAGCACAACCGGTTTTATTCGGTAAGCATCTGAAATGTCGCTAGCAAATTTACGGAACAACAAATTAACGTCATCTCCTCGTTCTCTTAAAGGAGGTACGTAAATGGGCACCGTACTTAATCGGTAGTACAAGTCTTCCCTGAACTTTCCCTTTTCAACGGCTTCGGTCAGATTCACATTGGTAGCAGCCACCACTCTAACGTTTGTTTTCAGCACCTTGGAAGACCCTACCTTAATATATTCTCCGTTCTCAAGCACCCGAAGTAAGCGAGCCTGGGTTCCCTTGGGCATTTCGCCTATTTCGTCCAGGAAAATCGTTCCTTTATCGGTTTCTTCAAAATAACCTTTTCGGCTATCCTGTGCACCAGTAAAAGCTCCTTTTTCGTGCCCGAATAATTCGGAATCAATGGTTCCTTCCGGAATAGCACCGCAGTTGATTGCTATAAACGGCCCGTGTTTTCTCGGGCTGAGCTGGTGAATAATTTTTGAAAAGGACTCTTTTCCACTTCCGCTTTCTCCTGTAATGAGCACACTCATGTCTGTCGGTGCTACCTGTGCGGCAACCCGGATCGCATAATCGAGCTTAGGAGCATGCCCGATAATACCAAAACGTTGCTTAATGCTTTGTAATTGGTTTTCGTCTAGCAAACCTGATAAATTTTGAAAAAATTAACGTTCATCATTCAACTACCTCACCGAATAAGGTAGCTGCCGAGCAGTTGTTCACCTTCACTTTTAGGTACTGCCCTTTCTGATAGTTATCCTGGTTAAAAATCACTACTTTGTTGGCTGAATTTCTACCCATCCACTGCGCCTCGGAACGCCGTGAAGGGCCTTCTACCAATACCTCGAAAGTGTTACCGATATCTTTTTTGTTCCTGGCCAGTGAAAGCTCCTGCTGCCTGGCAATAATTTCCTGGAGCCTTCTTTTCTTTACTTCAAGAGGAATGTCATCAGTGTATTTCCGGGCAGCAAGGGTTCCTGGTCGCTCCGAGTAAAAGAACATGTACGAAAAGTCGTATTTTACATAGTCCATCAGGGTTAGCGTTTCCCGGTGCTCTTCTTCGGTTTCCGTGCAGAAGCCAGCAATCATATCTGATGAAATACCGCATTCCTCTCCCAGTATGTTCCTGATTGCATCTACCCGGTTAATATACCACTCGCGGGTGTAGGTTCGGTTCATTAATTTAAGAACCCGGGTATTTCCGCTCTGGGCAGGCAGGTGAATATATTTACAGATATTATCGTATCGTTTCATGGTATATAAAACCTCGTCGGTAATATCTTTAGGGTGAGAGGTTGAAAAGCGAATGCGCAGTTTCGGGCTTACTTTTGCAACCATTTCCAGTAAGTGGGAGAAGTTAATTACTTCATCAATACCCGATTTTTCAATCTGGGCTTTCCCTTTTAATGAAGGATCGGCCGACCACTTGTAAGAATCTACATTCTGACCGAGCAGGGTAACTTCGCGGTATCCTTTTTCAAATAAATTTCTGGCTTCCCTAACAATAGAATAGGGGTCGCGGCTCCTTTCCCTACCACGTGTAAAAGGAACCACACAGAAAGAACACATATTATCGCATCCTCTCATGATGGAAATGAATGCAGAAACACCATTTGAGTTTAAACGAACAGGATTGATATCCGCGTAGGTTTCTTCTCTTGAAAGGAAGGTATTCACCGCTTTTTGTCCTTCTTCTACCGAAGCTACCAGTTTGGGCAGGTCGCGGTAAGCATCCGGACCGGCAACCAGATCTACTATTTTTTCTTCTTCCAGCAGTTTGGATTTCAGTCGTTCGGCCATACAACCCAAAACGCCAATTAACGCTTCCGGACGTTTATTCTTTACCTGCTGAAAGTGATTAAGCCTTTTTCTCACAGTTTGCTCTGCCTTTTCACGGATGGAACAGGTATTTAAAAGGATCAGGTCGGCTTCGTGGTAGGTGTCAGTGGTATCGAACCCTTCTTGCAGCAGAATAGAGGTCACTATCTCGCTGTCGGAAAAATTCATCTGGCAACCGTAACTCTCAATGTAAAGCTTTCGCGAACTTCCGGTGTCTTTCTTTTGAGTTACTTTTACCTCGCATTTTTCTTTATCTTCTTTACTGATATAGTTCAGTTCCTTAATTAACTCCATTTTACGTTTATTTTACTGTTGCAAAACTAAGTAAAAGGATCCGGATTATGCCAAAATGGCATGAGTTTTATTTAAACCATTTGTGCTGGTCAGTAAATATTAAATCTATGGTGTTTTGTTAAATTTTATTACGAAAGTTGATTTTGTTGAAAAAATTACATATTTAGTGAGTTTTAATTTTTCCAATAGTAGTCTACTGTATCGGTAGTCTGAAACTAAATACCCGGATAAATATCTTTTTATTAATTAAATACCATTTATTATTGCTAAATTTGAATTTAAAGCTTTATTATTAACTACATTTATTATGAAACGACAGAATTTACTATTTGTATTTAGTTTATTAGTGGCTACACTCTGTGTACCTTTTACTACTTCCGCACAAGATGAGGAAGGGGTTAGTGACATGAACCTGAAGCAGTACGCTATGATGGAAGAAATCAAGGATATCATGGTAGAGAACATGAAAACCGGCCTAAAAGATCTTGTTGATCAGCAGGAGGGCATTAGCCAGGCTCGTTTTTTCAATGAATTATACCGCACGGGTGGCAATGAGGCCAAGCTACAAGAAGTTGAAGCCGAAGATTTTGAGAAGAAGTTCCTGGAAACCGCTATGGAATACCAGGATGGTAAGAAGAAAGATATTAGTAAGATGTACAGTATGTTGGCAACCAAATTCATGGGTGCTAAAGCTTACAAAGCTACCAAGTCTGCTGTTAAATCGGATGCTGATGTTCAGGATCGTTACAACAAAATAAAGGCCAGGCTCAGCGGTGCAAACATGATGGCAGATGGTGATTCAAGCATGCAATAAAGAGAATACTTTAATTAACTAAGTTTTTAATATTATTTAAAAGGGAGTTATTACAGCAAATAACTCCCTTTTATTTTGCCCGCAGAACAAAAGTTATTCTTCCGTTTGCACTTCGTGCGTTATCCGGATTACCTGAGGTACGACTAAAAGTAAGTTGTTCAACCGCGTCAACGTACACCTGAACCACGCTATTATCAACCACCGTAGAACTGCTAACCCGCACCGACTGCACGTATCCGTCAGCATCCACACCGAAATCAAGTACAATAACCCCGCTGGCATCAGAATTATCGTTGGGCCTTGGATAGGTATCCCAGTTCCAACCACTCATTTCTAACGAAGCCCCTTCAGCTTCTCCTGGAGAGCCAGACACATTTGAACCGTTATTCTCCTGGTTGGGTTTACCTGCAGCCCCCTGAGTATTGTCTTTGCCCTTACCTCCGGACGACTTGCCCGGGTACAAAGCTCTTCCATCGATTGTAGGTTTAGGCTTTTTTTTGGGCTTTGTTTCTTTCTTTTTTTGTTCTTTCTCTTTCTCTTCCGGCTGGCTGGATACATTGGCCGGAGCTTCCTGGGTTACTTCGGCCGGAGTATCCTCCACCGGTGTTTCAACCGCCTCTGCCTCCGGTGCTTCTTCAACCGGTTCATTTTCTACCGGATCATTAGGTTCCTGCATTTCTTCGTCCTGCGGTTCCTGGCTTTGTTCCTGCCGGGTTTGTGTAGGTTCAGGAACGGGATCGGGTGTATTGCCAAAACCGGTTTCTTCAAATCCCATAGCCAGTTCGATCCCATATTCTGGAAGAGGTGGATCGGGTTCTTGCCAGGCGATTAGGTTAAAAAGTAAGATAAGCACCAGCAAGTGGGTGCCTATCGAAATAAGCATTGCTTTGCGGTTTTGCTTATCCATTATTTTTCAGGTTTAGTGGCTACACTCACTTTGGCATCGAGTGCACTGGCAATTCCGGCTACCTTAACCAGGTATTCTACCGGTACGGTTTTATCTACGTGTAACACAACTACTCCTCCTTTTTCAGGTAAATTTTTTCCTAACTCCAACTCCAGGTCATTGGCACTCACCCGGGTGTCGTTAACGTAATAACGTATATTCTTTGTTATGGTAACACTCACTTTCTGCATTACGATGTTCGAGCGTTTGCTTGAAGGCAGGTTAACCGGTAAGCCCGAGGGGGTAACAAAAGATGCCGTAAGCATGAAAAAGATGAGCAACAAAAATATTATATCTGTCATCGACGACAGATTAAAATTGGGCTGTACTTTATTTTGTGAGTTTAGTTTCATGCTTGGGTTCCTGTAAAAGGTCGATAAAATCAATTGAAGTATATTCCATCTTGTAAACAACCTTCTGAACCTGACTCACCAGGTAGTTGTACCCTATGTAAGCTATAATTCCTACTACCAGGCCGGCTGCGGTTGTAATCATTGCCTCGTAAATTCCTTTGGAAAGAAGCTTGGGGCTTACAGAACCTTCTTCCTGCGCTATAGCAATGAACGCCTGGATCATACCCGTTACTGTACCTAAAAAACCCAGCATAGGCGCGGCACCGGAAATTGTGGCAAGGTAAGATAAATTTTTCTCGAGCCGGTATAATTCTATCCGACCAACATTTTCTATGGCTGCTTCTATATTTTTTAGTGGGCTACCCAGCTTAGTGATGGCCTTTTCAATCATTCGGGCAACAGGGGAATCGGTTTGAGCACAAAATAAGCGAGCTCCGCTCACGTCACCGTCAAGAACCATTTTCTTAACCCGATCGGTAAAATTAGCCGGTACTTTTGAGGCTTTTTTAAGGGTGAGGTAACGTTCAACAAAAATGTAAACAGCGATAACAGACAGTAAAACAATGGGTACCATAAAGTACCCACCCTTTAAAACCAGGTCGAGGCCTGATACTGCACTTGCACCCGTGTCGAGGCTATCGACTGGTATCTCAGCAGGAGTTTGCATGTAAATTGGTTTTAATACTTTAATATCCAGGTTTCCGGACCAAAAGTAGAACGAAATTTTTCAATATTATTGGATGCTTGCTGAAAAGTATTGAAATCAGCAACCGCAACCCGGTAAGCCAGTGACTGGTTTCCAAAAGGGGGGATAACCCGTGCACCTCCACCTTGCGATTCCATTCCTGCGGCCAGGTCCATTGCCAGGTCATCATCAATGAAACTGCCAACTACAACGTAAGTTTTACCGGTTGGTTCACTCAGCACAACCACATCAGAATATGCGTTGGTTCCGTCAGTTTCCGGTTCGGGGTCAGGCTCATCCACTACGGGTTCTGGTTCCGGTTCGGGTTCTTCAATTACAGGTTCCGGCTCGGGTTCAATTTGTTGAATTACTGGTTGTTCCTCTTCAACTAACCCCAGTGATTTAGCCCCGTCAAATACAAAAATGTAAATGAGTGCCCAAACTATCAGTAGTACTGCTGCTATAATACCTATAACTAATCCCCAGTTCGTACCTTTTTCTTCTTCCTCATCCTCCTCTTTGAAATCAGGATCAAACTGATCATTAGCATCGCGATCAATAGGATTATATTCTACGTCCCGCATTCCGAAATCGCGGTCGTTATCGTAATTGATACGATCTTTATCAATGTCACTCATTTACAGACAGGTTGATTGTTAACATTAAATTACAAGTTACAAGTAAAATGCCCAAATTTCTGGTTCTCAATGAAATTAGGCCATAAAATTAAACGAAAACTTACAGAGAGGTATTTAAAATAGTTAAAAAGTAAATCCTAATCCGCCAAGAACCTGTAGCCCGCGAGCCGGGTAATTGAAATAACGCACATTTTCCACATTCAACAAATTCAAACCTTCTAAAAATGCAGTAAAACTACTGTTAATTGAATAGTGAAGGCTTAGCCGGGTATCGATAACCGAATTTAGCGAAACGAGATTTAAATTGGGTGTGATGTCCGGATCCGGTACGGGATTAACTACCCCGAAAGGTGATAATTCGAGCGTTTTAATCCCTCCAAGTACTAATAAGTTAGCTTCCACGCTAAATTTTTCACCAATTGGAACAGCAGCATTGAACGCCCACTTCCATTCCGGCTGATGATAAGGCGCAATAAAATTATCGGGCAGCCGGTAATTAAAATAATCGAAACGAGTAAACAGGTAAGTTCCGGAGCCAAGGTTTATGCCAGCTTCCAGAAAGGGATTGATCCGGCTAAGGTTTTCCCGGTTGTAAACAGCATTAAATGCGTAAGGTTCATCAATGATATTCAGGTAAAAGGGCAGGTAGCGAAGCGACTCCACCTGTACGCCGGCAGATATGTTTAACGCCCGGAATAAGTTCAAATCGAAATTAAAATAGAGTCTTAAATTCTGATGGGTATGTACGGGGAGAATCTCCTGACTCACAAAATTGTTATCATCAACGAGTGATTGATAAGTATTTTCAATAATCTTACCGTCTATCCCTGCCTGCAGGGTTAGAAAATCAGTTGCCCGGTAATTGGCATGTAACAACGGAAATACTTTGAAGGCCTGTTTACTAGCCAGGGTGTCGTTCTGGTAAGCCAGTCTTAATCCGGCTTTAGCATTCAACTTTCCAAACGACCTTTGATAAAACGGCTCACCCTGGATGAGAACCCGTGATAGTGAATTTATTCCGGCTACATTAGGAGAATAGGAGCTCACCAACCCGGTGAGCCTGGTTCCGATGGCCTGGCTTTTACCTGTATTTAAAAAGAAAGTAGCTTTTGGTTGCCAGTTGAATTCAGCTAAATTATCGGAAGAAAAAAACTGGTTCAATTTGTTAGTAACCGATATACTGGTATTTCGCCCGGTGTGTTCAAAAGCCGTTTGTAATGAAACCGTACTGTAAGCGATGCGAATATCATCATCAGAAGGCGCCTCAATATTTCCAGGGTAACCATAATAACGAATAGTTCTACGCTGTAACCCCAAAGTATTATTGAGGGTAAAGGATTCTTTTTTTAATTGTCCGGAAACGTTCAGCCGGGTCAGGCTGTTGCCAGAGTTTTCATCATCTACCGGTCCGCGCGCTGCCGAACGGTGGTAAGCGCGGGTCAGCACATCAAAATACCTGCCTGCCTGGTAGCGGTAATGACCTTCCCCGTAAAGCGATAAAAAATTACCAGCGCCAATTTTAATTTCATTTTCAGGTTTATTACTAGCAATAGGGGCTCGCTCCCGAAATTTCGCCGGTTCTACTTCAAGGGGGATGGGTTTAAATTCAGGGGTAACATTCACAAAAGAAAAGGAGAGGGAACGAGACAGTTCCGGCTGCCGGGGTTCAGGGGGTATACGGGGAATCACTTTATTCTTCTGGGGCAAAACAATTTCCCTGTTTTTCTCAATGATCACTTCTGCATCCTCAAGGTCTCTACGATCCTGGGCCAGGATAGAAGTAGTGCTGGCAAGAAGAAAGGCCAGTAGAAAGCCAGACAGTCTGATCATTAATTATTACATTTAGTTACCTTAAGAACTAGTTTAAGGCAGCAATATTGTTCCCTTTAACGGTTATTCAAATAAGTCATCCATTCTTTCCAGCATTAGAATAGCCGACTGGGGAACGATAAAATATTTTTCTCCCTCATAGGTAACCTCGTACGAGGCTTTTTGTAAGAACATTGCCAGGTCGCCTTCTTTAGCCTGTAAAGGGATATACTTTACCTGCTCTTCTCTTTCCTTCCAGGGTTCATCTTCGTCAAAAGGAGATGGGATAGGATATCCTGGTCCAGCTTTTACCACGTAACCGGTATATACTTTCTGGTTGTCCTGAACAGTTGGGGGTAAATATAACCCGCTTTTTGTCTGGTCGTTTTTTTGTTTGGGCTTAACCAGTACCTTGTCGCCCACAATAATGACGTTTTTTAGTTTGTTTGTAGCCGTTAATTCCATATTGATTGATCTCCGTTATACTGTTTTTGAATGCCCTGTGGCAAAGAACATGCCTGAAGCCGGATCTGTCATTTTGACGTTGACTCCGAGCGCCAGGGTATTTCCTCAACCTGGTAGGTTTTAGCAAGAAACCTGGCCAGCACAAAGCAGTAATCGGAAAATCGGTTAAGGTACTGACCAATTTCTTCAGGCACGGGTGCTTGTTCAGATAAGGCCACTATTCTTCTTTCAGCCCTTCTGCACACACATCGAACCACGTGGGTTTGCGATATTAACGGGTGGCCACCGGGCAAAATGAAGAATCGCATGGGTTCGAGTTGCTCATCCAGTTGATCAATAGCTGTTTCAATACTACTAACAGCGTTAGCCGGTAAAGAGGGTATTTTAGGGTGCTGGTCTTCACCATCGTAGGCCAGAATAGAACCGATAACAAATAAATCGTTCTGCACTTGAAGTAAAAAGGACCTGATAGTACTATCGCTCAACTGATCACGCACTAAGCCGAGCTGGGCATTCAGTTCATCTACTGTTCCGTAAGCTTCCACCCGGTAGTGTGCTTTTGAAACCCGGCTTCCGCTAAATGTACTGGTTTCTCCTTTGTCGCCCGTTTTTGTGTATATCTTCATAAATACAATAATTCTATACTTTTGCCTGTGATGCTTTCTAAAAAAAATTTAAGTGCTCAAAACTACAGTTTTTATCAGTTTTATCAATATGGTGCGCGAAACCCTTGCATCAGTTAGCAGTTAAAAAATAATAAGCACTAAGCTTGTACACGGTAATAGTAATATACATGGCTGTAGAACCTCAACCTTCCATTTTCATTCAGGGCATAGAAATTATGGAGCCCGTTACTACATTTACTGATGTTTTGGTAACCGTAGTCAGCTTTTACGTTTATTTCAAGCTAAAACCCCTTGAAAAGTTAGGCAAAAAGTATCTTTACATCCGCTATTTCCTGGTAACCCTGGGTATATCAACATTTATAGGAGGAGTAGTTGGTCACGGATTTCTCTATGCTTTCTCGTTTGTATGGAAAACCCCGGGCTGGTTAGTCGGCATGTTTGCAGTAACTCTGCTGGAACGGGCTGCAATTGAGCACGCCAGTGAACTATTGAAACCCCGCTTCCTGAAATTTTTTAAAACCGTTAACCTGGTCGAGCTAATTGCTTTTGTTATTATTACTTTCGTTACCCTTAACTTTACTTACGTGCAGGTGCACGGAGCCTACGGATTACTGGTAGTTGTTTTCTCCTTTCACTTGTATAATTACCGTAAAACCAGGAACACCGGCAGTCTGTATTTCCTCGGCGCAGTAGGAATTATGGCCCTGGCCTCTGCAATTTTCAGTTTGCAGTTAGCCCCCCACAAATGGTTTAATCATGCTGATTTGAGCCATATTTTAATGTGCCTTGCGGTGCTGTTCGCATATAAGGGAACGCTGAACCTTTCCGAAACCGACAAGCCCCAACAGGTTCAGGCAGCTGGACAGTAGAACTATTCCCACAACGGACAGGCCTCAAGCTCTAATTCCTGGCCAAAGAATATGGCCGTGCTCTTCTGGAAAGAATCCGTTAAATCTGATACCATAAATTCATGAACCGGCAACGTATCCTGCTTACTTAACAAGTTGTTGTGTTGTAAAAGGGCTTTTACCGATTGAGCCACGATAACCGATGAGTCAATTACGGACATAACCCGATTATTTTCCCGGTAATATTCTTCTATAGCCGGTTTTATTAAAGGATAATGGGTACATCCCAGCACTAAAGCGTTTAAGTTAAAAAGTTTTTCATTATTCAAATACTCCGCTATAACCAGCTTACTAATTTTTTCGCTGTAAAATCCTTCTTCTATCATGGGCGCTAAAAGGGGGGTAGCCACCGACTGCAACTGAATTTGCTGGTTCAGTCGCCTGATTTTTCCTTCGTAAGCTCCTGATAAAATGGTTTGCTTGGTTCCAATTAAGCCCACCGCTTTACCTGCAAAGTATTCACGAAGATGATCAACCACAGGGTCTATCACATTTAGCACTAACGCCTTGCTTCCCACGTACATCTTAACCAGGTCGTAAGCAGCCGCAGAAGCTGAATTACAGGCTATTAGTATCAGCTTGCAGTTTCGTTCCAGTAAAACATTGCAAATTTTAACGGCGTACGACTGAATGGCAGCAGTTGATTTATCACCGTACGGCAGGTGTGCAGTATCTCCGAAATAAACGAGCTGTTCCTGGGGTAAAAAACGGTTCACTGCCGACGCCACGGTAAGCCCGCCTATACCCGAATCGAAAATACCTACTGGCTGTTTTGAATGTAAATTTGTGGCGTTAACTTCCTCCGACCTCATAAAGTGAAATTATTTCATAAATTTGAAGAAATTTTCAATACAGGCAAACATGACAGAAACATTACCAATAAAGACAATCAGAGTAAGTTCCTCGAGATTAAACGAAGTGGACTTCCATAATATTTCGTTTGGAAGCGTATACTCCGATCATATGTTTATGGCCACGTTCAATGGTAAGGAATGGAATAAAGCGGAAATTAAACCCTTTGCCAACCTTCAACTCAGTCCGGCCAATGCTACCCTTCACTATTCCCAAACAATATTTGAAGGGATGAAAGCTTATAAAAACGAACGGGGCGAACCGGTTCTGTTTCGCCCGATGAAAAACTTTGAACGCCTAAATAAGTCAGCGCTGCGTATGTGCATGCCCGAAATTCCTGAGGAAGTTTTCATGGGAGGAATGAAAGAGCTGATCCGGCTAGACCAGGAATGGATTCCAACCGTACCGGGTACCTCGCTCTACGTACGCCCTTTCATGTTCGCCGCTGATGAATACATCGGGGTGAAACCCTCTGAAACTTATCACTTTATTATTTTTACCTGTCCGGTAGGTGCCTACTACCCTAAACCGGTTAAAGTGAAAATTGAAACCGAATTCACCCGGGCCGCTCAAGGTGGAGTAGGTTTTGCCAAAACCGGTGGAAACTATGCCGCATCACTGTACCCGGCACAATTGGCCAATAAGCAGGGGTACGATCAACTGCTCTGGACCGACGGCCGCAACCACGAGTACATTGAAGAATCGGGAACGATGAACGCCGTTTTTGTAATCAACAATAAAATTGTTACCGCAGCAGTAAGCGATAATATTCTGAACGGGGTTACCCGCGACAGTGTATTACAGCTTGCCCGCGACTGGGGATATGAGGTTGAAGTGCGTCCCCTGGCTGTAAGAGAGCTAATCCAGGCACTGGAGAATGGTGACGTTCAGGAGGCATTCGGTACCGGTACGGCTGCTACTATAGCGCACATTGAAACAATTGGTTACGAAGGACAAGATTATCAGTTACCTGAAATAGCAGGCCGGGAGTTCTCAAACCGTGCGCTTAAAACGCTCAATGACATGAAAATAGGAGAGGCCCCCGATCCGCACGGTTGGGTAGTTAAAGTATAAAATTAATTGGTTACCGGGGCTTTAGCCGATGCATAGTACGCATCGGCTATTTTTTTGAGTTGTACCCGGTGGGTAAAATAAGTGGTTACTCCGCCAATTACATAACTTAATGCCAGGGCTGAAAATACTCCTTTTAATCCGAAGTACTGGTTACCCAGGTAAGCACAGGGTACGTAAATGACGAACATCTGAACCACGGAAATAATAAATGCAGATCCCGGCCGGTTAATAGTATTTAAACTGGCGTTGATTACCTGGAATAATCCCTGCAAACCGAAGCTGAATGGTACTATAGTTAAGAATAAAACAACCGCTTCTATCACTTCAGGTTGCTGGTTAAAAATGCGTGCTACTGGTTCAGCAACCTGCCAGAATATCAATGCAACGAATATGCCCCAGGCAACGGAAAAGTAAAGGCTGTAGTTAATTGCCGTTCGAATGCGCTCGTACTGATGCTTGCCCAGGTTCTGGCCCACAAAGGGGCTAATTACGGCCGAAAGGGCAAAAAGAATAGCCAGCGAAAATATTTCTACCCGGTTGCCTATTCCGAAAGCAGCTACCACCTCAGGGCCATGACTGGCAATAATGGAAGTTACAATTCCTGCAGCCACCGGGGTAATCATCCGCGATGCGGCAGTGGGAACGGCTATGCGCAGAATGGCTTTCCAACATCCGGATAAAACCTGTTTAGAAGGAATATTCAGGGTAATCAGTTTTTCCCGGTAATACAGGATGTAAAGCGAAAGTAATAGTGTAAAGCCCCTTGATATAGCCGTTGCCAGCGCAGCACCCTGCAAACCTAACCCCTTAAAACTACCGTATCCGAAAATTAACAGTGGGTCGAGCAGGGCATTGATAAAAACGGCAAAAAGCATGATGTAACTGGGCGTTTTGGTATCCCCGGTTGCCCGAATGGCACTGTTTCCTACAAAAGGAACCATGACGAAAATTAGCGTGAAAAACCAAATGTACATGTATTCCTTTACCAGGGGCAGGGTTACCTCGTCGGCTCCAATAGCAGTGAAAACCGGGTCGATGGTTAATATTCCAACAGCCACAAACACCAGGACCAGGATAATTGACAGCACCAGGCTATCGGTTGTTTCGCGGGCTGCTCTTTCAAAATCGTTTTTTCCGATCGACTGCGAAATAAGGGCTGTGGCCCCAATACCGATTCCCTGGGCCACCGAGAAAATAACCAGGATTACAGGAAAGGTAAAAGTGAGAGCAGCCAGCTCATTTTTCCCCAACTGACCTACAAAATAGGTGTCTACAATGTTAAAGCCTACCATGCTTAAAATACCGATCAGCATCGGACCGGTAAGTTTTACCAGGGTAGGGGCTATGGGAGCGGTGGTTAAATCGGTCTTACTCACTACTTATTAATTCAATGCATTCAGGAAAGATTTTTATTTTTTGTTCCCGGTATAAATTTCCAATTGCTTTTTTGAAGGTCTTTTTGCTCATGTTAAAATGGTTCAGTATGGTTTCCGGTTCGCTTTTGTCGGAAAAGGGAAGCGAACCACCCTGACGGGTTAAATCGATCATAATGATCCTCTTGGCCTCATCGATCGCTTCAGCAGGATTTTTAAACAGACGTAAATCCAGTTTATGATCAGGACGAATTGCACTGATGTAGGCCATGCCGCTATCGCCGGTTTCAAGCGGACGGTAACTTTCGTTGGCATAAATGATTCCCTGGAACTTAAAATTAACCACTACCCGGTAGCCGGGATCCTGGTATCGGTAAACGAGGTAATGAACTCGCTGCTGTTCCGACAGCTCATGGGTATTATGGGAGAAAAACGGTTCTAACTTACTTACAGCTACCACCCGGTTACTCCGGTGATCGAGCGTAACCCGGGCAACCACGGTATCGCCTGGTTTTACCGGATGTTGCTGTTCGGCGAAAGGAAGAAAGAGATCTTTATCGAGCCCCCAATCCAGGAAAGCCCCTACAGAAGATACGTCTACAACCTTAAATGCAGCAAAATCGCCAACTTCTGCCACCGGGGTTTGAGTGGTAGCCACGGGGCGGTCTTCTGAATCGGTGTAAACAAATACCGACAATTCATCTTCCGGCTGCAGTTGGTCCGGTACAAATTTTCCCGGAAGAAGGACTTCGCTGCCAGCTGTATCAGCCAGGTATGCACCCGGATCTTCCAGGCGTTTAACCACCAACGTATTGGTTTTACCCATTTTTAATTGATCCGGGCTATTCTTCTTTGTTTTCATTATTGTGTAAACCTATCAATACCCAAAGCTGTTCAATACGTAACAAACAATTAAAAGATATGCAGGAGCTTATTCAACAAGGTAAAAAACAATTGAAAGAAAAAGATCTTGACGGTGCAGAAGCTACCTTTAATCGTGTGCTCAACCAGGAACCTGCCAATTTCGATGGGCTCTACGGCCGGGGACTGTGCCGACTAAAAAAGCGATCGCTTAAAGAAGCACTGGAAGATTTCGATACTCTGGTTAACCTATCGCCCTCCGACGCAAACTATATCAGCGAAAGAGGAGTAACTTACTTCCTGCTGGGAAATTTGCAATTGGCCCTGGAAGATTTTAACAAAGCAGTGGCACTGGAACCTGAAAACT
Source organism: uncultured Roseivirgaceae bacterium (assembly GCA_964542855.1). Classification (GTDB taxonomy): domain Bacteria; phylum Bacteroidota; class Bacteroidia; order Cytophagales; family Cyclobacteriaceae; genus CAZIWJ01. Next base: position 11,112 of record CAZIWJ010000013.1, on the reverse strand, counting down.
CTTACCGGTATTCCAGTCGGGCTTTTGTAAAAGATAAAATAAATGATACGAAAGGAGCTATCGCCGACTATGAAAAGGCCATTGAATTGGATCCCGACGATGCCATTGCTTACAATAACCTGGGACTGGTGCAGGAAAAGGCCGGTTATCAGCAACTGGCTAAAAAAAACTTTAAAAAAGCCGACGAGTTTCGCCCGCCTCAATACAGCGTAGATTGGAAAAAACCGGGTGAGAAAAAGACAGAAGAAAGCCCTGCAATCTCCCCTAATCAAAATCAGGGTAAACCAGGCTTAAAAGATTACAGTAAAGTTGCCGCTTCAGTGTTTACATCAGGTGAAATATTCCGTGAATTTATTTCATTTGTAGTAATACTGATGCGACGAAAGAAATAAGAACACAAATTTATGCGTGAAGCAGTAAGCGTACTCATGCCCGTAAGAAATGCTAAATCAACGCTGGAAAAAGCGGTTGATAGCATTCAGAAGCAAAGTTTTCCGGATTTTTCCTGTATTGTCATCGACGATGGGTCGGACGATGGTGGAGTGGATAAAGTAAAAAACACCATAACCGACGATCGATTCAGGTTTGTTTCCCAGCCTCCGCAAGGGGTAGCGGCTGCCCTGAACCACGGACTATCCTTAGCCAAGGGGAAATACGTTGCCCGCATGGACGCAGATGACTTGTGCCATCCCGACCGCTTTGCCCGGCAGGTTGAATTCCTGGAAGAGAACACTGAAATAGGGGTGGTATCGAGCCGGGTTAACCATAAAAGTACCGACCATAATTCCGCTTTCCACGCCTACGTAGAATGGATAAACGAAGTAACCAGTCCGAAGCAAATTAGTAATTACCGCTTCATCGACAGCCCGATTGCGCATCCTTCGGTGATGCTAAGAAGTGAGTTATTCGAGTATTACGGACCCTATAATACCGGCAAGTTTCCGGAAGATTACGAACTCTGGCTTCGCCTGCTCGACCATAAAGTGCAGTTTGCCAAGGTTGACCAGTACCTGCTCGACTGGCACGACAGTCCCGATCGCATTTCGCGAGTTCACCCCAATTTCGTGGACGAAAAGTACATCAACCTGAAAGCTTATTATTTTGCCCAGTGGGCCCGGAAGAATAATATTAACCAGATTCACGTTTGGGGTAAGGGAGATACCCTGTTAAAAAAGATTGAGCCGTTAGATAAATACGGAATTGAGGTGGCTGGCTTCATCGACATGGATAAAACTTCCCGTACTTACCAGAATAAACCGGTTACATATTACAAGGATATCCCGAAAAAGACCGATTTCTTTGCCCTGGTATTTATCCCCAATCGTAACGTGAAAAAGGAAGTTACAGATTTCCTGAAACAGAAAGGTTTTGAAGAAGGATTAAATTTCCTGATGATATCCTGAGTTCCCGGGTTAAAGCATCCCCCGCTAATTTACTGGCATAAGGTAACCTGAACCCCGTCGTATACATAAATGGCCGGGCTGACGTAGGGAATACCTAACCCCAGTCCGCGAACAATGAGCATGGCCCCCATAAAAATAATGAAATAGGGAATAGCCCGCTGTAATTTAGCCCGGAACGGAACCGATACCAGTTTGCTTACCATCCCCATGGTTAACATCGCCGGTAGCGTACCCAACCCGAACAATACCATGTAAAAACCCCCGCTGATAACGCCAGTTGTAGCAATAGAAGCGGTGAGGGCAACGTAAACTAATCCGCAGGGTAAAAAACCGTTCAGTACCCCCAATGAAAACCGGGCCATCGGATTTGGATGATGAATAGCCTTTCCCATTGCTTTCTTAACCCTGCCAATGTGCTGGTTAACCCAATGGCTTACTTTAAAATTGTGAATAAATAACCCGCTGATAATTAGAACTCCAAGGGCAATTGATAGCCATTGCTGGTAACCCGATACGGAAAATCCATAGCCAATCATGCCCATTACCGTACCCAGAAAAAAGTAGGTTAACAATCGACCGGCATTGTAGATCAGCCCATCGGTTAATCGGGCAGTTGGTGTAACCCCTCTGCTTCCTAATGTAAAAGCAATGGGGCCACACATACCAAGGCAGTGTAAACTTCCGGCAAAACCTAAAACCAGTGCTGTCCAGAGAGTAATCATTACCTGCTAGTTTAAATAAATCTGTTCTTCTTTATAGTAAGTAATCCCTTCACTAATCCACTCCATTTTTAATCGGTAGTAGCCGCTGGGTAGTTCAGCTACACTTACCGAAGCTTCGGTGGTGCCTTCCACTTCCACCACCCGGTCGTAAATTTGATTGGCAGGCCTGAATAAATGTACGGTGGCTGATGAAATAAACTGGTTAGAAGGAAAAGAAACCAACAACTCTTCGTTCTGTTGCTGCCAGTTTACTTGTGTTTGTGAAGCTACGTTGATTGCGTTAATGCGCTGCTGGTAAACCAGTTCTTCTGCGTAATAATTTTCAGTAACCAGGTCAACATTTTGCTGAAAGGTTAAATAAACCAGGCCTATAATCATACTCATAAAAGTGACGCAGGCTATAAAAATGTAGTGTCCCCAATGCATGGCTTTAAATTTAAGTGATTGTCGTTTAATTAGGCACCAGGGCCCAGGAAATTAGTGGTGAAGCTGTCGATTTGCTGATCGCCGGCAAACACACCAATTTCAATTTCAGATTTTACTGCTTCAACCTCCTCGCGATCGAAAATCAGGAAAAGGGCTCCCTCGCCAATCTGTTGGTTAGGAACGGCAATATTTCCTTCTTTACCTACCAGTTTCACTTCACCGGGTTTATCCAGTATTTTGAAGTGAACAGACAAATCTTCATTGGTTTTGTTAATCAGCTTGTACTGGTACAGGTTGCTGATTTTACCGTCGCCCTGGTCCTGGAATAACATACCCGGCGTTCTGAGGAAAGAAGTTTCCACATCGGTACGCATAATCAGCAGGCTAACCAGGAAGCCAGCTAATACCACCAGTAGTACAGAGTAAGCAATAGAGCGGGCATTCCACTTCAGTTTTTTACCTTCTGCAATGCCTTCTTCCGAATCGTAGCGAATTAAACCGCGGTCTTTACCAATTTTATCCATAATTGAATCGCAGGCATCAATGCAGGCGGTACAATTCACACACTCCAGCTGCGTTCCGTTGCGGATATCAATGCCAGTTGGGCAAACATCCACGCATTGGTGGCAATCGATACAATCGCCTTTCCCTGCCGCCTCACGATCCTCGTTTTTCTTGAATTTACTCCGCTCTTCCCCACGCACGTAATCGTAAGCTACCACTACCGATTTCTTATCGAGCAATACGCCCTGCAAACGGCCGTAAGGGCAAACATTAGTACAAACCTGCTCCCGGAATTTTGCGAATACCCCGTAAAAAACCAGTGAAAAAATGCTTATAGCAGTTAAGCCTGCCAGGTGTTCGGAGGGTGGATCGGTAATAATTTCAATCAGTTGTTCACTCCCGATAATGTAGGCCAAAAACGTATTGGATATCAGGAAAGAGATAAAAAGAAAGATGCTGTGCTTCAGGGCTTTTTTCCGAATTTTCTCCTGATTCCAGGGCATTCGTTGCAGTTTTTTCTGGGCTCCGCTGTCGCCTTCAATCCAGTATTCGATTTTACGAAAAACCATTTCCATAAAAATGGTCTGCGGGCATACCCAGCCACAGAATACCCGTCCGAATACCACCGTAAACAACACCACGAACATAATCATGGTAATTACACCAATAACAAAAAGGTGGAAATCCTGCGGCCAGAAAATCTGTCCGAAAATGATAAATTTCCGCTCCAGTACATTCATCAGGAGTAAAGGCTGTCCGTCAATGCGGATGAAAGGACCTGAAAAAAGCACGGCCAGTAATACTACACTTACCAGTGTTCGGGCGTTGTAGTACCGTCCCTTAGGCTTGCGGGGAAATAACCAGAGCCGATTTCCACTCTGGTCTACCGTACTTACCTTATCGCGGAAGTTGGTTCGGTCCTGTTCTTTATGTTTGGTAGCTGCCATAGTGGTATCTTTCGTTAAATTTTGTAGGCGATGGGGCGTTAGAACACGTGCGCCAGTAAAGTATAATTTATATATTGCTCATGGTTCGCGTGCATTTTCAACGCGTACGAAAAGCCCGGTTTAAGATATTACTCTTTGTCGCCCTGCGGCTCTTTCGGATTAGCTGGAGTAGTTCCTACCAGGGTAAGAAGATAACTGCTTACTTCCTGAATCTGACCGGGCGATAACTGCGATTTCCAGGCAATCATCCCTTTTGAGGGCACTCCGTTTTTAATGGTTACAAACACACTTTTTATGTCTCCTCCGTGTATCCAGTACTCATCGGTGAGGTTTGGGCCTACACCCCCGCCACCGTCGGCAGCATGGCAGGCCGCACAGTTGGCTTCAAAAATGGTTTTTCCACTGGCCAGCCTCGCGGGGTCGTCAACAGCGGTTACGTTTGTTTCGTCTACGCTATTTTCCATAGTAGCCCGGTATGCTTCAATTTCTGCCTGGGCAACTGCCATTTCAGTTTTATACTCTTCATCCTGCAATTCACCGGTGCCCAATACGTGGAAATGTAAAATGTAAACGATCCCGAAAGCAATGGTAACGTAAAACATGGCCACCCACCAGGGAGGAAGATTATTGTCAAGCTCTACAATACCGTCGTAATCATGATCGGTCATTACTTCTGTTTCGCGTTCCACCGGAACTGCGTCGGTAAGGTTTTTCATTACCCGGTTCAGGAAGCTTTCGCTACTTTCCAGTTCCTCTTCTTCGGCTTCATCTTCGGCTTCATCTTTTACGGCAATGCCGTTGGCTTGCTGATAGGCAATGGCCGCCTGGCGCTGTTTTACGATTTCAATGGCCAGGAATTTGATGACAAAAAACAGGACACCAATTACCAACAGTACAATTAGTTCAACTGCCATAATGGCAAAAACGAGTACTTCCTGGGCGTTATTAACCAACCAGTTTCCGGAAGCGGCTTCACCTGCTGCAGCGTTGCTTACTACCTCCTGGGCGAAGCCGGTCGAGTGCACGCCCAACAGTGCAATAGTAAACAGAAATAGATATAGAATAGGTTTTATTTTATTCATGGCTTCAGGTATTAAAAGGGGAAAATTCGGTTGTGCCGTCTTCCAGCGGAAGCTGCTCCACTTCTTTTACCTGCTCTTTGGTAAAGCGTACTACGTAAATCAGTAACAGGGTAAAGAAGACAAAAAAGATGACCAGCGAGATGATGGGGAATATTTCCACTCCATCGATCGTAGCCACATGCGATTTGATAAATTTCATCATAATGTTGAGGAGTTTGCCCCTCTACCGGTATTGCCGGTAAAGGGGATATGGTTATTTATTTTTCAGCTGTACCCTTACTGATATCGGTTCCCAGGCGCTGCAGGTATGCAATGAGGGCAACGATTTCTGTATCGTTGGCTACTTCGATACCACTTTCTGCCAGGTTTTTAGTAATGGTTTCGGCCTGCTCTTCCATGTCTTCCACTACGTAGTCTTCGTAACCTTCAGGGTATGGTACGCCCAGTTTACGCATGACAGAGATCTTATCTGCGGTACCATCGGTAGCAACCGATTTCTCGAACAACCAGGGGTACGGCGGCATAATGGAACCGGGCGACATCGACTCGGGGTCTAGCATGTGGTGGTAGTGCCATGAGTCGGGGTATTTGCCACCAATTCGCATAAGGTCCGGACCGGTTCGGCGCGACCCCCAGAGGAATGGATGATCGTATACAAATTCACCCGCCTTGGCGTATTCCCCGTAACGCTCGGTTTCAGAACGGAATGGCCGAATCATCTGGGAGTGGCAGTTATTACATCCTTCTTTAATGTAAACATCCCTGCCCTCCAGTTCCAATGGTGTGTAAGGCTTAACCGATGAAATGGTTGGTACATTAGACTTCACCAAAATCATGGGAACAATTTCTACCAAACCACCAATAAGGATGGCAACGGTACTCCAAACGAGCAGGGTAACCGGGCGACGTTCGAACAGCCTGCGGTGCCAGTGCTCGTTCTTCGGTGCCTTGTAATTCTTGGCTAATGGGGCAGCCTGGGCTTTTTCGTTAGCGGTGAATTTACCCTGGTAGGCTGTTTTAATGAGGTTATACACCATAATGAATACCCCGATCAGGTATAAGCTACCACCCCCGGCGCGGAGCATGTGCATCGGGCGAATCTGGGTAACGGTTTCCAGGAAGTTTGGGTAACGCAGCATGCCTTCAGCGGTGAATTCTTTCCACATTAAGCTCTGTGTAAAACCAGCCCAGTAAATTGGTACCACGTAGAAAATGATACCCAGTGTTCCTAACCAAAAGTGCAGGTTGGCCAGTTTCTTGGAGTAAATGCCGGTGTTCCACATTTTAGGGATTAGGTAGTAGAGCATACCGAAGGCCATAAATCCGTTCCAGCCAATTCCACCAACGTGTACGTGGGCAATAATCCAGTCGGTAAAGTGGGCAATGGCATTTACGTTCTTCAGGCTGAGCATCGGGCCTTCGAACGTTGCCATCCCGTAACAGGTAATTGCAACCACGAAGAACTTCAGTACAGGGTCTTCACGAACCTTGTCCCAGGCACCGCGCAAAGTTAATAACCCGTTCAGCATACCCCCCCACGATGGAGCAATTAGCATTATTGAGAAAACAGTACCTAATGATTGCGCCCAGTTGGGTAAAGAGTTGTAAAGTAAGTGGTGAGGGCCCGCCCAGATGTAAATAAAAATCAGGGCCCAGAAGTGAATGATCGAAAGCCGGTACGAGTATACCGGGCGGTTGGCAGCTTTGGGAACAAAATAATACATCATTCCGAGAATAGGCGTAGTAAGGAAGAAAGCCACCGCGTTATGACCGTACCACCATTGTACCAGTGCATCCTGAACGCCGGCGTATACGGTATAACTCTTGAATAAACTAACCGGTATTACCAGGCTATTGAAAATGTGCAGTACCGCAACTGTAACAAACGTAGCAATGTAGAACCAGATGGCCACGTAAAGGTGTCGCTCACGACGGCGCATAATCGTACCAAACATGTTCCAACCAAATACTACCCAAATTACCGCAATGGCAATGTCGATGGGCCATTCCAGTTCGGCATATTCTTTACTGGAGTTAAAACCGAGCGGTAGGGTTATTGCCGCAGCCACAATAATTAGCTGCCAGCCCCAGAAGTGAAAGCGGCTCAGGAAGTCGCTGTACATCCGGGTTTTACATAACCGCTGTAGAGAGTAATAAACAGCCGTAAATAAGCTGTTTCCCACAAATGCAAATATTACTGCGTTCGTATGAAGTGGTCGGAGCCGGCCGAAAGTGGTGTATTCCACACCAAAGTTAAGTGCCGGGTAAACCAACTGTAAAGCAATGGCCAGGCCAGCCAGCATTCCCACAGCTCCCCACAGCGAAGTGGCAATGGCAAACATGCGGACAATCTGGTTGTCGTAGAAAAAAGTTTCCAGTTGGCTTTTTTCAGTGAGCATACCGGAGTGCGCTCCCGAAGTTGTAACGTTAGTTGCCATAACGGACTGGTTTAATGTTCAGAATGGTTTTCAATTTTATTGTCAGGTTTATCGTCAAATAGCATCCGGATGGAAGGCGTGTAATCATCATCAAACTGACCGCTTTTCGTGGCCCAGATAAACGACCCCAGGAATAAGAAGGCAAGAACCAGGCTAATACCAATAAGTAAGAATATGATCTCCATTAGGATAAATTTTAAACTAAAATAAGAGGGAGCAAGCCCTTAACTACATGACACCAGTCATGTGTCGCCATGATTCCCGTTAAAGGAGAACCAGCTTACGGCTTACCTAATTGAATTAGCTTTTGCCAAATATCTTTTTTCGTAGCCACTCTACCCGGAGGGTAATGAAACTTACAATCGTAAGCGAACTCACGGGCATCAGGATAGCAGCAACCAGCGGGGTAAGAAAGCCACTCACCGCAAATCCGAGGCCCACCAGGTTGTAGAGAAACGAAAGGACAAAGGCCTGTTTTACGGTTTTTTGCGTATGCTGGCTAAAGGCCAGAAACCGGTTCAGCAGGCCAAACCTCTTGCTGTCCATAATGGCATCACAAGCTGGAGTGAACCGGTGCAAATCATCGGCAAGGGCAATACCCACATCGCTTTGCTGCAAAGCCCCGGCGTCGTTTAACCCATCCCCGATCATTAGCGTGTACCCGGCCTGTTCTTTTTTCAGGCGGTTAATGTAGTTGAGTTTATCGACGGGCGACTGGTTAAAATGAAGCGATTTAAAATAGGGTTTAAGCTTTTGCGCCTCCTGGTCCTGGTCGCCCGAAAGTAAATGCAGGTCGTACTTACCACCCAACTCCTGAAGCTGGTTAAATAATCCGGGGCGATAAGTATTCTCGAAGTGGAACCAGCCGAGGTGAACATTATTGATTGCCAGGTGCACCTGGGTGCCGCTGCCAGTAGCAGGTACATCGGGCTGGAGGTAGGCTGCCGATCCCAGCTTCACTTCCATCCCGTCTATCCGGGCAATCAGGCCCCGGCCGCTTTCCTCCGTGTAATCTTCAACCGGTAAACCTTCTCTGTTTTCCGGGATCGACTGATTAATAATCCGGCTCAGAGGATGGGCCGACTGCCGGGTAATGGCGAAGAGTAACTGGTTCTGGTAATCGTTCAGGGGTTCCCCGTTCCAGTTCACTTCCTGCTTTTCAGCATGCGTAATGGTGCCGGTTTTATCGAACACCAGTTGGGCAGCCCTGGCCATTAACGGCAGCGTGTCGGTATTTTTCAGGTACAGGCCGAAGCGCCCGAATATCCGCTGCGTATGCCCGTAAGCAAACGGCAAACAAAGGGCCAACGCGCAGGGACAGGCCACGATTAAAACGGAAGTAACCGTGTTCATAACCAGGCTGGTATCGTTAAAATACCAGTAAATGCCTGTGAGTACGGCAATGCCGATGATAACAGCTGTAAAGTAGCGGCTAAGCTGGTCGACCAGGTTCTGCAGTCCGGCGTGCTTCTCTTTACCAAATACGTCCTGGTTCCATAAGTCTGTAAGGTAGGAGTTGGTTACCGGCCTTCGAACTTCTATTATAATTGAAGATCCGGTTTGGCGCCCACCGGCGAACACTTCATCGCCGCTGGTTTTACTTACCGGCACCGATTCACCGGTTACAAAGCTGTAATCGATGTGAGCATCGTTCTTCATCAGGATACCGTCGGCTGGAATTAACTCCTGGTTCCTAATGAGCAGGCGGTCACCGATTTCCACCTGCTTCAGCGGAATAGCCTCTTCTTCATGATTCACTAACCGGGTTACGGCCAGTGGAAAGTACGAGGTGTAATCGCGTTCAAACGATAAAGCCTGGTAGGTTTTCTGCTGGTACCAACGCCCGATAAGTAAAAAGAACACCAGCCCGCACAGCGAATCCAGATAGCCGATTCCGGTATGAGACAGAATTTCCCAGAGGCTACGGGTAAACAATACCAGTATGCCCAGGCTAATGGGCACGTCGATATTTACAAAACGGTGCCTGAGCCCCTTCCAGGCGGAAACAAAATAGCCCGACCCGGAATAAAACAGTACTGGCAGGGAAAGTAGGATGTTCAGGTAAGCAAACAGCTCTTTATATTCAGCGGTTAGTTGAAAGTCGGAATCGAGATATTCCGGGAAGCTGAACATCATTACGTTGCCAAAGCAGAACCCGGCAATACCGATTTTCAAAATAAGCTGGCGGTTATTTTTCCGGTTCTTTTTCTCTTCGCCGGTAGCCAGCGAAATATCGGGCGGGTAGCCCAGGGCAGCGAGTTGTTCTACCAGCTCTCTTAAGCTAATTTGCCGGGGCAGGTAGGTAATCTGGATGTTTTTCCTGGTAAAATTCACCCGGCTTTGTCGTATTCCGTTCCTGAGTGCCGGCAGTTGCTCCAGCAGCCAGATGCAGGAACTGCAATGCACATTGGGAAGAAAGAAAGTAATCCTCGCAGCGTCCTCATCTAAATAATCGTGCAGCTCGCGGGCAATATCCGGGTTATCGAGGAAAGTATATTTTTCCAGTAAGGGAGCACCCTGCTGGCTGGCGCCGGGCGACTGGTTTATTTCGTAGTACTGGCACAGGTTGTTGTGCTGCAGGATTTCGTATACCGTCTGACACCCGGAGCAACAGAAGGGTTTATCATCGTAGTGAACCGCATGGCCTTTCGGGCACGGATCACCGCAATGGTAACAGGTGGTCTGCTCTTGTGTAGGACTTTTAACTGTAGCATTCATACTTCAAATTACATTGCGGAAAGTAGTAAAGAGTATGATGTATGTCAGTGGGAAGGGTGTTAAATGTTGGCTCTACAGCTACACCAGTAAAGGAATTATTCTTCCTTGAAATTTAAAAAGCCGGTGCATTTGCTCCAGTTTTTTTAAATACGTACAAAAATCCAGGTTGCAAAGCCTAATGCTGATGCAATAATTTCAAAGGTCAGCAGGCTCCTCTTCTATACTTTTGGTAATCAGATGCCGGGTGGGGGTAATAAACAGGTAGATAGTAAGTGGGAGTACAACTAATAATCGTAATAGCAGGTACCAGTGCCGGGTAAAATTAATTCCGGAGGTACTGAACGCCTCGTAGAAATCTTTTCCGTTGAAACACAGGTATCCTAATACGGCCAGGCGGGCAATCCAAACCGAATAGCGGGTATTCCAGCGTTTTAAAGACCGGCTATCCCAAAGGGTATACAGGCAGAACACGTAGGTGATCAGGTACAGCGTATATTTATAATCGCTGGCGTACCCGATCGAGTACGAACTCCAGTCGATTTCCTGGAAAACAGTTTTTAGTAATCCGGCTACTAATATGATTGAAAGGCCAACCCGGGATAAAAACATGGATGTTAATTTTTCTTGCTGTCAGCAAATTAACTAAAAATAAGCAAGTTTTTTATTGATTAAAATGCTTTTCAAAACATTAAAAAAATCCTCCAGATTATAAATAATGAGGCAAGGGATATAAAGACCATACGTTTTTTGTCCTGTTTGTTAGGTGCTAAGCAAAGAAAGCCAACCGCAGGAAATGTTGGAAGAAATGAGAACATTAAACAAGCAGGCGAAGGATGTGTCACAAAGCATTGAACACCTCGTTGTCTGAATCA
>CAZIWJ010000012.1:0-28985 GCA_964542855.1 uncultured Roseivirgaceae bacterium | reverse complement strand
ATCGTACCCCCATCGGCGGGCACATCATATTTCAGGGGAGGAGTATTTAAATCGTAGCTCATCGCCAGGGTAAAGCCCTGGTAAGATCCTCCGGCACCCAGGATAAACGAATCGTTTAACCGGTACCATAGTCCGGCATCCAGTTCAATGTCCTTATTCACTTGTGCATAGTTATTTAACTTCCATGAGAGGTTAGAACCTATGTTTACCTGGTAGGCTGTGCGCTGTTTCATCACCAGCACGCTGGGCTGAATATTAATTTTTTGCTTTACTATTTTGGAAAAGCCGGCGTGGAATTTCAATAAGGCCGGTACTTTCAGGTTGCCGATGTCATCGACCAATGATTCGTTGGGCACGTTCAGGTTTGAACCGGTTAGGCCAACATACCAGGAAGCGGGCCCTTTTTTAGGATCAGTAACGGGTTGGAATTCAAAAATAGCCCCAGCGTTAAATGAAGTAAAGCCGGTTTTATCTGTAGCTCCAGAATAGCTCGATTGCATGGATTGGTCATATCCTCTTTCCGGATTATACTGCGACCCCCACTCCAGTTTATTAAAGTTGACCATCTTCTGGGTATGGTTCCCCTGGATACCAAAGGTCAGCGTTGACTGGTCATTAATTCTGGCATTGTAGGCAGCCGAAAGCATCATGCCGGTTTTTCGAAGGTACCCTGATATTCCAGAAATATCATTATATACAGAAACCCCTACCCCACCAATTTTCTTACTTTTTCCAGCAGCGAAGTTGATGGGCTGAACAAAAGATACCTGGCTTAGAATAAACGAATTACTAACGCCCAGCTTCTGCTCACGATGATTGAGAGAGATAGAAGCTTTATCTTCCAACCCGATCAATGCCGGGTTCAGGTAAGCTCCGGCCGAATAGTACTGGGAAAACTGAGGGTCTTGTCCGTTAACCCTGGAGAAGATTCCCATCGTAACAAGCAACGTGAAAACTGTAATGCTCTGTATGTAGTAATATTGTATCTTCATGGTTATTGTGTCATCGTCCCACCCAATGAAGATCAATTGCCACACCATTCAATAGAAGGCAATGAACCGGGGAAAACCCCGGCGCACGCAGGCTTGAAACCTTACCTGTAAAAGAAATGGACAGTTTGGCTACTTTTTTACTGGCAGTATAACTTTAGCAGCTTCTGTAGAAGGCTTTAACCGAATTTTTAAGAGCATAACGTCATGGTTCGGGTGTAATATTTGCTGATTGAAGAATGGTTTTTCCTTCATTTTTTTAAGATTTAGCGCTTCTATTTTAAAGCTTACGGGCTTAAAAAATGATTTTTGTTGAAAATAAAGCCTCTTTACATTTTTAAAATTTTATTCAATATGACCCTGTTTTCCCGGGTTGGGAAAAGCTCATAATATAACTTGAAGGCAGGTCTGTAAGTGTATCAACCAGTATAAACCAGCTAACAGCACGAAGCCCGCCCGCAATTCAATTATTGCAGGCCGGCCGGTTATTCACGGAAACATCAACTGCCGGGTTCATCCTGTTTTAGGATTATCAGGGGGGTTACGATCAATGAGTTTATAAACCGGGTCAATACTTGGGTGCTCCCCGGCTTTTACCCCGCATTAATTCGTGCAGGTTCAGGTTGAACAGGTAGGCCACTCGAAATTCCAGGTACAGCGAACGAAACAGGAAGTAATCGTTAAAACCGCTAATACCAATTGGAACGGCCGATTCCTCGGCCAGAAAAGAGGTGAAATAGGAAGCCCGCACTTCGGTCATGATTGAACGGTTTTTTCGGTATTTCCAGTAGTTACCTACGCCCAGGTCGAGGCTGAATTGCATCAGTTTTGGTGATGTAATGCTTAACTGGTTCCGGGCCGGGGTAACATTTCCTTTAAAATTAATACTGTAAGGTAGTTCGAAGGTTCCTTCCCTCCCACCCGACTGAAAAGCAATTACTTCGCCTTTGCCTCCCAGCCAGTAGGAAGCCCTGGGCCCGAGGTTAATAAACCAGCTTAACGCAGTTCCTTGCTGAGGAATATTGAATTGCAGCAAGGCAGGCAATTCAATGAACTGGTATCGGCCAGTGATCTGGTTTAGCTCTACCGCAGTACGAGAGAATACTTTCTTGCCGCGCTGCCCGTAAAGCACTTCCGCGTTTAACGCAATGAAGTCAGAAGCCGCATAGTTCACCACCAGGCCTGCGCTGAAATCAGGCTTCCATTGTATGTCTAGCGGCTCACCGGTGTAACGATCATCGTAGATCACTTTTCCGTACCGGTAACCGGCTACCGGGCCAACGGTTAGCTGGCTGTACCCGGATACACTGGAAAACAGCGTTATAATTAAAAAAACACGAAAAACCACCGCCTAATTATTTATCATTTTGTTACAATAAACGGCCAAATGAGTTGTTGAGAGCTACTATTAAAGGCGATTCATCAGCCATGTAATATTGTATAGAGAATGGCAGCGTGGCTGTCGCGTAATTATCCTATTCTTGTTTAAAACAAGTATTTGATAGCCATGCGGTTAAAACTGTCAGCCATCCTACTCATCAGCGGATTCATGCAACCTGCTTTAGCTTTCCAGGGAACAGGCCCCGGGTTCAGGATCGACAACGTAGAACCCGATCAGGCTCCTCCCGGATCTGTTATTACCATTTCTGGCAGCAATTTCAGTACCATTCCCAACGACCTGGTAGTTAATTTCGGTGCTGCACCGGGAAAAATCCTGTCGGTTACCCCTAACCTGATTAAAGTAAGGGTACCAACCGGGGCCACCGCCGCTCCCCTGGCCATTTCACGAGTTACTATTGAAAAGAATGCTTACGCCCCCGAAATTTTTTTCCCGGCTTTTGGGGGAAACGGAGAGGTGTTGCTGGAAAACCCGTTACTGCTTACCGACGAGGAAGACCGCCTGTTTGATTTATCGGTTGCCGATTACGAAGGCGACGGGGCTAATGACCTGGCCACGACTAATAATTCTGAAAATAATCCGTTTACCACCATTACAGCCTATGCCAACGGTACAGCTTACCCCGATGCGGCGGCTGTTAATCGGGTACTGGGTTCAGATTTCAACGTGAATGCTGCCGTAAGAAAAGTAATTCATGCCGATTTAACCGGCGACGGGCAGCCCGAAATCATCGCTACCCGGGGTGGAAATGCTGCTTCCTCCGTTTATATTTTCAAGAACCAAAGCACCAATATTGTTTCCTTTGATCCGGCTAAAGTAATAAGCATTACCGGTGAAGACGTAAGTACCCGTAATTTGCTGGCAGAAGACCTGGATCGCGACGGGCTGGCCGACCTGGTTGTTACCAACCAGATCAGCAATACCTTTTACATCTTGCGAAACCGGGGTAACCTGAATTTTGAACAGATTGATGTAGAATTGCCCGATGCAGACGTAACTTCACTCGGAGTGGCCAGCGGTGATATTAATAATGACCGGCGGCCCGATCTGGTTATTGGCAGTAACGGAGGCCAAACGCTGTATTACTACATCAACCGCAGTTTTCCAGGGAGTTTAAGAGCTGAATACGAAGGCTCCCTTTCCGTTGAAGGCTCCTTACGAAATATCCTGATGGCCGATTTAAATCAGGACCGGCGTATCGACATTGCAGCTGCCAACTATGAAAACGGTACTGTGGAAATTTTTCGGAACCAGACCACCAGCACCAACCCGGTTTTTTCCAACGCCCAGGCAATCGCTGCAACCTCCAACCCGATTGGAATAGCTGCCGGCGACCTAAACGGCGATGGCCGGCTCGACCTGGTGCTGACCAGCGATGATTTTTCCGATCAGATGGCCCTACTCGAAAATACCGGTGGTTCGGGGAATGTCAGTTTTAACACCAGGAAAATTGGGCAGGCTAATACCCGATCCAGGAACGTGGTTATTGCCGATATTTCACAGGATGGGCTGCCCGATATTGTATATACTTCTGAAACAAGTAGCGGGGAATTCTCGGTGCAGGCGCTGGTAAATGGCAGTTGCGTTATACCCGAAATTACCCCCGAAAATCCGTCGGATGTTTGCGATAACGCCCCTGTATCCCTAACAGCCAGCCCCGGTGTGGGATTATCTTACCAGTGGAGCCTGGACGGCACAGCCATAAGCGGGGCAACCGAAAGGGTTTACGCGGCCACAGCCGCCGGGGAATACCGGGTGACAGCAACGAAAGGAAGTTGCAGCCAGGTATCGGCCACCGTTCAGGTAAATGATGCACCCCTCGATTTACCCACCCGGCCGGTTGTACCTGCCGATACGCTGGTTTGTGCCGGCGAGGATTTCGCCTTCACCCTGGAAAACCCGGATAATACGCTCAGTTATAACTGGACTGGTCCGGGAGGATTTAAGGCCAGTGGTACATCTTTATCTCTTACTTCGTTTACCCGTGCCCAGACCGGGCAGTACCAATTGGTTGCTTCCGACGAAAATTGTGCATCCGACACCGCCGAACTGGTGGTTTCCATCAGCGAGGCCCCTCCGTTTGGCTTTGTACTGGATGGCGATGAATTGATCTGCGGAGACGAGGAAGTTAATATTTCTACTACGCTTGCCAATCCTAACCTGTCATTTCAGTGGCTGAAAGGTGGTACTGCCCTAACCGACGAAACCACTTCAACCCTGAATACGGGAACGGCCGGCGATTACACCCTTCAAGTTACCAATGATGCGGGTTGTGAATCGGTTAGCCCTACCCTTACCCTCACTTCTATTGATCCACCGGTAGCTGATTTTACTGTGAGCGGCCTCCAGTGTACAGGTAATGAAGTCACCTTTACCGGAAATGCTACCTATAATACTAACAACTCAGTAAGTTTCGGCTGGACATTTGGCGAGGGGAATACTGCCGACGAGGAAGATGCTATTAATACTTTTCAATCCCCGGGCGAATACGAAATAATTTACACGGTTAATTATCCAGAGCAAACTTGTTCCTCTGAAGCGGTTCGAACCATAAGCATCGATGCCAGCCCGAATATTATTTTACCCGATTCAGCATTTTACTGCACCGGTGAAAGTGTTACCCTGGTGGCGGAAGGTGATTTTTCAGAAGGATTATGGTCGAACGGAGATATCGGGGCCGAAACCAGTACCAACGAAACTGGTTCACTCAGCTTTGAAGCTACTTCGCAGCAAGGTTGTGTGGCTAACCAAACAGTATTTATTGACGAGCAACCCTTACCAGAAGTTTTTATCGATGTGGAAACCACCACTATTGAACCGGGCGATTCCATCCTGTTATCAGCTTCGGGAGCCAACCAGTACGCATGGAGCCCGGAACAAGGTTTAGCTACCCCGGAACAAGCTGAAACCCTGGCTTTCCCGGAACAAAGTACCGCTTACGTGGTGGGAGGTGAAGTAAACGGATGTTCAGGATCAGCAACGGTATTGATTACAGTTCGGGAAATACCCGATGACCTCAGCAATGTACGGGTTCCTAATATGTTCTCTCCAAATGGTGATGCTGATAACCAGGTTTGGCTTATTGATGATGCACTTCTGCAGGACGGTTGCGAAGTGAAAATTTACGACCTGAATGGGCAACTGGTATTCAACGCCCAACCTTACCAGAATAACTGGGAGGGGACCACGAATAACGGAACCCCCCTGGAAGAAGGCGTTTATTACTACGTTATTAACTGTACGGGAGCAGCCCAACGGGTAAGTGGAAGCGTAACGCTAATCCGTTAAAAGTAAGCGTGGCAGCGCCTGGAAAACGGGATGTTGTAGTTTAGCATAATTTCGTGCGAGCCACTGGCATACCGACCAATTTCCGAAGTAGTGTAATCGTAGGCATATCCGAAGTTAAAGTTATCATTTAACTTCAGTTCGAAGTTAAAAATGATAGCATCTTTAGAGCGGTAGGAAACCCCTGCGGTGAGTACATCATCGAAAATAACGTTGGCATTAACATCCAAAGTAGTTGCGTTTCCTTCCTGAACACTAACCAGCACGGAGGGCATAAGCTTAAAAAACTCATTTAATGTGAACACTTTTCCAGCGTTGATAAAATAATTTCTGGCCTGGCGGGCAGCGATGGGAATATCTGTTACAATGTCTTCCCTAATGCGGTTGTTAATTAGTTGCGGAACTGATATTCCAATGAACAGGTCATTCGTGCTGTAATAGAGTCCGGTTCCCACATTTGGATTGAAATCCGTTTCGCTGGTATTTAACAACGGATCATTATCTGCTCGTAAGGTAAGGTTACTGAAATCCGATTGCAGGAAGCTGAAACCGGCCCGAAGCCCCATCGATAACATTCCCCTTCCCAGGGGTAATTTATAGGCATAATTCGCCGATAAACGGTTATTCTTGTGCACGCCAATCTGGTCGAAACCCGCTAAAACGGCTATGCCGATGCGGCTGTCTTCGGGGCGATAATTAGCACTGATGGTTCCGGTAGACGGGGCCCCTTCGAAGTTATCCCATTGCTTTCGGTACAGGGCAATGATGTCGAGTTGCTCCTGGTTACCGGCATAAGCCGGGTTGAGTACTAAACCGTTGAACAGGTACTGTGAGTATACCGGGTTTTGTTGCGCCCGGACAGCCCCAGTACACATTGAGAGCATAATTGTAAAGAAAACAGCTATTAGCTTTGTCCATTTCCCTGTCATTAAATACCTCGCAGTTCTCATATGCTAACCTTATATTGCGTGCAACATCACCCTTTCAGCGATGATTATTTCAATTAGATGCTAACAAGGTTGCAAATTCCAGTCCTGCCAATGGAAAAGTGTAGTAGCTCACCAGAACTGTAGATAAGTATTTTTCACTATTTCAGGTTCGGGTTGGTTGTGATTTTTCCTGGCAACTGAATTGGTTGTGAGGAGATACCTGCACGTAACTTTATTGTTTATCAGTTAATTACCTGAAAAATAATAATCTTAACTAAAGTAAATGAGTGCGTTCTTAAAGTTTTTACCTGTATCGTAAAATTGCACTACTCTCCATAAAACTGCCTTTTTTATAAAAATATTACACACTATCTACTTAAAATAATTAAATAATATATTCCCATAATGATACTTTTTTCTCTTTTCCGGGAATTAATAAAGCGTAAGTAGTCGGTTTCTATTTTTCCTGAATTCTTACGAAGTGCCCAACACCAGTAACTTGCAGCCTTTTTACCAGCCATGGCCCTTATTTTGTTTAGTCTGTCATCTAGTGGCAAGTAATTTGGACATCATAAGACTGTAGAGTTAAAAAATTTCGTCAACGAATTTTGTATGCCATGAGAGTACTGGTGCGTACTATCTTTATATTCTCTTTATTCATCCTGCCAACGAAGCTATTTGCCCAGATCACCAGCCTGGACGAATTTGTAATCCGGCGAGAGGCCGAACGGCTTTCGCGCCGCTGCTTTTCCATTACCCCGGATGAAAAAAGCCGATCGGGTGCGGTGTGGTTTAAGGATAAATTAGATATATCCAAGCCTTTTGAGCTGAACTTCGTGATTTACATGGGTGAACGCGACGGGAACGGGGCTGATGGAATTGCCTTTGTGCTGCACAACGACCCGGCCGATACCCTGGGTGACGGGGCTTTTGGTGAAGCTGGTGGCGGACTGGGCTTTAGCAGCCATAGTTCGCAGGGCACCGACCGGATTACCCCTTCGGTAGCCATTGAACTGGATACCTGGAAAAATGGGTCAGGGACCCCGCCAGACCCAGGGTACGACCACACGGCAGTGGTGTATAATGGCGATAATGAAACCAACACCCAGGATATTGTGGATGGCGACGGAAATACGGTAAAGTATACCCGGATTAAACCCTCTTCAGTTTTTGGTACGGACGATAACGTGGAAAACGATGCCTGTTACGCATACAGTATTAAATGGGACCCCGCAACTAACGAGCTCAAACTCTACGTGGATGGCACAAGAGTTTTTACCCATACCGGCGATATTATCAATACCGTATTCGGTGGCACCACTACCCTGCGCTACGGGTTTACCGGTTCAACCGGTGGGAAAAAAAATGAGCAGACCATTTGCCTGTTTGGAGGTAACACCCGGCCCTTTGCCGAAAATGATTTTGCAATTACCGAAGAAGTTACGCCGGTAAAAATACCCGTTACCGATAATGACTTCGACCCGGATGGAGATGATTTGCTGAAAACCTTAGTAACCAGTAACCCGGCCCATGGTTCTATTACTGTAATTGACCAGGATACGATTCAATACATCCCAGACGCTGGTTTTGTGGGAACCGACCAGTTTACCTACCAGACCTGCGATGTAAACTCCGTAAAATGCTACGCCAAGTGCGATACGGCCACGGTTACTATTGACGTAAACTGTAATACTACCCTAAACTTTCGGGTTGATGAGATTTCGCCGAACGAAAAGTGCGATAACAGCGTACCTGATAACGGTATTGCCGAAGTGAGCCTGGCTACCCCTCCAGCCCCGGGGCTGCCTGATTTAACGAACGCTGTGGCCCACTGGAAATTCGATGAAACCACCGGCACAACCGCTGCCGATGAGGTTGCCAATTTCGGGAATAACACCGGAACATTGCGTAATTTCGGAAGTCCGTGGGTGAGTGGTAATAACGGAGGAGCACTGAATTTCGATGGCAGTAACGACCACGTAGTTATTAACAATTTTAACTACGACGCCAATACTACCTACGCTGAATTCAGCACCTCTCTTTGGTTGAGAACAGCCGATGGAGGAAACCAGATCCTGGTATGTTACGATGAAAGCCGTTTTTGGTCGCTCGGAATCAACTACGATGCGGGGCCCGGCGAATTATTCCTCGAGGTAGAAACTGATGACGGTCGAATAGAACTGCAAGGTAACAATCGCGTTGATGACGGGCAGTGGCACCATGTGGTAGCCCTCTACGATAACGGAAGGGCAGCCCTTTACGTGGACGGGAACCTGGATGCTTCCACAAACCTGGGAACTGTATTTGGCGGGCTGGACAGCGACCGGTTCGGTTACCTCGGGGTAGGTTCGGAAAGAGACGATGCCGGAAGCACAGCTAAAAAACCGAAAGATTATTTCCAGGGGCAAATGGACGATGTGTTTATTTTTAACAATGCCCTAACTGACAGTGAAATTAGTGACTTATACCTGAACGGGGCCGGAACCCCCAGCCTGGGCGATTATACTTTTAACTGGTACAACGGGGTAGCCCCATCAGTAACACCAGATTTTACGGGTTTACGGTACGAAAACCTGCCGGAAGGAACCTACACGGTAGAAGCAGAAAATAAAATTACCGGTTGTGTTACCCCTCCTGAGCAGGTTACTATTAACCGCGTAATCCCACCGGCACCGGATGCCGTGGTTTGGGTAACTGATACCCTGCGTAGCTGTGCTGTTCCCGACGGCGGGCTGGCGGCCGGAATTATTAACGGTACTGATACGGTTACGACTAACCATACTTTTGTGTGGTACCTGAGCGATTTTATCGGCGATACCGTAGCCGTGGGAAGTAACCCAAACGGACTTACCGCCGACCGGTACGCAGTAAACATTACCAGCCAGGTTACGGGCTGCGATACCACCCTAAGCATTGAAGTTCCCAGCCAGGTAACGCAGCCCGTGGTAAATGCTACCGTAACCCAGAACATTGTAAATTGCGATTTACCCAACGAGGGCCGGGCTGAAGCATCAGTAGGAGGAACCACAGCGGGGTATTCTTTCTCCTGGTATAACGGAAACACGGTTAACATGTCAACCGCTGCTTCCGGCAGCGTGCTGAATAACGTCAACACCGGTTTTTATACCGTAGTTGCTACTAACGACACTACGGGCTGCGAATCGACCCCGGAAACCGTTGAGGTTGAAGACCTAACCGAAGCCCCGGATGTAGTGACCACTATTGTAAGCCAGCAAACTTCCTGTAACCCGGCACAGGGAAGCGGGGCACTCGACGCCCATGCGCTCGATGGTAGCGCAAACCCGGTTACTTCCGGCTTCGAATTCAACTGGTATAAAGGGCAGAATAATACCGTACCTGCCCGCAGCGGCTATTCGGGTGGGCCTTTCGTAAACGAGCTTTCAGCCGGAACTTACCGCCTGGTGGTTGAAGACTTATCGAACCGGTGTATCACCACCCGTGATGTGGATATTATAGAAGATACCACGCCACCGGTGCTGGATTTAGATAACCGTAAAAACAATACCTCTTGCGATTCTACGAGCAATAACGGGACAATCGCCGTTAGTGTGGGAGGCAACACTGCTGATTACAACTTTTACTGGTACGAAGGAAATTTTGCCACGGCCGATACTACTTCCAGTATGGTAGCCTACACCGATGCCAGCAAGAATAACCTGGCTGCAGGCGAGTATTCCGTTTTTGCAGCCAGTAAAACCCTGCGTTGCCTCAGTGACCCGGTAAATGTTACCCTGAATGATGACCAGACCATCCCGGTTCTGAACCTGGAAGAAATTAACCCACAGCGCACCGTTGCCCCGCTTGCCCCTGACGGAGCAGGACTGGCCACCGTTGATGCTACTGCTGAAGGAGGAGGAAGTGAAGATACCCTGTCTTATTCCTTTAACTGGTATCTGGGAGCAATAGCCCCTGCTGCCCTGGGTTCAGCAAGCCCGGTATCAGCAGTGGCGGCGCCCACCAGCTTGTCTGGAGATAACGATTACACGGTTCAGGTAATTAATGATACCACCAGCTGCAAAGCTACCGATATCGTTTATGTCGGGCGGGATGCCACCAGGCCGGAACTGAGCGTATTCAGCGTGCAGAACCTGCAAACCTGCGATGCTCCTTACGGTTCCCGGATTGAAGTGCGGGCCGATACCACCCGAACTGCAGCTGACGGATACGTTTTTGAATGGACCGATGCGTCGGGCAATATACTTTCCAGCACCACGGAAGTGTTGGAAAACCAGCCAGCTGGTGATTATACTGTTAGTGTTACCGACCCTTACGGACGAGTAACGGATAATCCGCTAACCATTAGCGTTGATCCTTTACCGGTTTTTACCATTAATACTGCCGTAATTAACGATCAGCAGTCGTGCAACCCGGCCAACCCAACCGGGGAAGCAAAAGCTACCGTTGATGCTACTTCCCTGGGAGGAGGAACCACTGATGTAACTTCGTATACCTTCAACTGGTACGAGGGCGAATTCCTGGATGAATCTTCCCTGCCGGCCAGCCCGGACAAAGCTGGGAACCAGCCGATAAATATGTCGTCCGGGAAATGGACCGTACAGGTTATTTCCGATTCTACCAATTGTGCCCGGTTAGCCTACCTAACTCTGCCGGATAATCCGGTTTACCCGGTAGTTGATGCAGCAGTAAGCGTAACCCCGGTTCAGCGATGTGCTGCACCGCTCGGCAGCGAAATCCAGGTAAGTGCCGACGGAGGACAAACCGAGGCAGACGGGTACACGTTTAAATGGACTAATGCCAGCGGAACTGTACTGGCCGAAACCAGTTCGGTGTTGAGTAACGTTCCGGCAGGTCAGTACACGGTGCTGGTTACAAACCCGCTGGGTTGTGAATCATCTGCTTCCCGAACCGTTACCGTCGATCCCCTTCCTCCGGTAACCTCGGCCGTACAGGAACTGGCTGCCCAGCGAAGTTGCGACCCGGCATCTCCTAACGGGTCGGCCCTGGCTACCATCGATGCTACTTCGAGAGGCGGAGGTAGCACTGATACCCTGGCTTATCGTTTTTACTGGTTTGAAGGCACCTACTCAACCCGAGCAGCTATACCTGTGCTTTCATCTGCAAACTTCACCACGGCCCAGGTCGATAAATTAAAAGCAACGGACTATACGGTATTAACCGTTGGCGATTCAACCGGATGTGAGCAACTGGCTTACATCACAATTAGTGAAGATCTTACTTACCCGGTACTGGACCCGGTAGTAATAAGCAGTGCCGTTGACCGTTGTGATGCCCCCTGGGGTTCGGTAGTAGAAGCTTCTGCAAACGGCGGGTTAACCGAAGCCGATGGATATACCTTTACCTGGGAAGATGCTGCCGGGAATACAGTAGGAAACAATGCGATTTTAACCAACGTAGCCCCCGGCAATTACACCGTAATGGTAAGCAGTCCGTTTGCCTGCGAAACCCTGAATCCCCAAACTATTACCCTCGATCCGCTACCGGCATTTTCTGCCGATGCTGCTGAACTTTCCCCGCAAACTTCTTGCGATTTGGCCAACCCTAACGGAACCGGCACAGCCTCTATAGATGATACCATGTTGGGGGGCAGCAATGACACCACCGGCTACAGTTTTAAATGGTTTTCCGGTACTTATACCGATACTGCATCTTTATCGTCGCTAATGCCTGTTGCTACCACCGCTCGGGCTTCCGGACTGGCAGCGGGCAATTATACGCTGCTGGCCAGCAGCAATTCCACGGCCTGTATCGCTCTTGCTACCACCAGTATTTCAGAAGAGCCGGATATCCCCGTGGTTGATGCCAGTTTTAGCGTAACCAACGCACAGCGGTGTGAGGCACCTTACGGCAGCGAAATCGTTGTAACAGCCGATGGAGGCAGCACCGCAGCTGATGGCTATACTTTCATTTGGGAAGATGCCAGCGGAACCGTGTTAGCTGAAACCGGAAATGTATTGTCTGACGCTGCCCCCGGCACTTATCGGGTGAAGGCGGTAAACCCTCTTACCTGCGTTTCTAATGTGGCACAAGCCATTACCATTGGGGATGATACCACTTTACCAACCTTAACCCTTCAGCCTTACGATAATACCGGCTGCTCGCTGGATAACGGAATTATCACCGCCGGTGGATTGAGTGGGAACGCCGCTGATTATAATTACTACTGGGCCAAAGGAGCAGCCGGTAATCCTGAAATTACAACGGGATTATCTTCAGACAGCACCCAGCTCGGTAACCGGGATGGCGGATTTTATTATCTGACGATTGAAAATAAAACCACCGCCTGCGCTACCACCGAGCAGGTTAAGTTAAATAACACTCCTGCAGCTCTTCCGGTGGCTGATACCCTTTCAACCACCCCGGTAACCGATTGTAATTCACCCAATGGGGAGGTAATACTGGAATTAACCAGCGGTATACAGAACCTGCCCCCTAACAATTCATCGCCGCGAGAGTATACTTTTAACCTGGTTAGTATTGCTTCAGGATCGGCCAGCAATATCACTAATACGGCTGGTAACGCAACCTTTACCGGGCTGGATGCAGGCGGTTATGAATTTACCGTAACGGATAATTTCACTGGTTGTACTTCACTTCCCGATACGGTAACCATTACTATTGACCAGCAACTGACCTTTTCCGAAACCTTACTGAACCTGCCCAATTCCTGTACGGTAAACAACGGGGAAGTACGCATAGAAACCGCTGCTCCTGCCAACACATCAACCACTACAGGGGCACCCGGATTTACGTATACCTGGTATTTCCGGGGTGATGTTAGCGTGGTGAACCCGTTAACGGCAACCTATGAATCGCCGGGTACTTTAAGTGCTGGTACTGGCTTCAGCCAGGAGCGCAGCGGACTGGCATCCGGCTACTACACCGTAGTTATTGAAAACCAGCTAACGGGGTGCCTCAGCGAAGAAACTTTCTTCCTACCCGTTACTGATCCGCCCACCGTAGCGGTTACCGGTACAGGAATAACCGATCGATGTGCAATGGGTAACGGAACCATTAACATAGCAATTACACCTTCAGGCAGCAGTGCCGACCTGGATCAGTACATTGCTAAACTATACGCCGGTTCATCAACTACCGGAACCCCGGAGCAAAGCTGGACACCGGCTAATAACAGTGACGTAACCCATATTTTTACTTCACTTAATGCCGGGGATTACACTGTTGTACTGGAAGAAAACTTCGGTGATAACTGCTTGTCCAATACCGACCATACCACGGTTAACCTGGATCAGCCGCCATTAGCCATTACCCCATCGCAAAGCGCAGACTACAGCTGTAACCCTTCCGGTACCGGGCAGGTAGCTGTAAGTGTTACCGGAAATGATGGCAATACAACCAACTACAGTTACGAGTGGTTTGCCGGTAATTCAACCTCCGGTACTTCCGTAGCCAGTTCAGCCACCACGCCTGCTAACCTGAGCGCCGGTTTTTACACCGTGGAAATTACCGATACAGACGGACCGGGTAACGGCTGTACTTACGAAGAAACCATAGAACTGCAAAAGCTGTTGAAAACCATTACCATTACCGGGGAAGACATTACCCCGCAAACGGCATGCTTAGCAGACGGAACGGCAGCAGTTACCGAAATAACTGTCGACGGGTCGGTTACCACCTTAAGCGACTATACTTATGAACTGCAGCAGCTTAGCGGCAGTGCCTACACTGAAACCGGTAATGGTACAACTGCAACGCCTTACACCGGTATGCCTGCCGGTAATTACCGGGTAAGGGCGATGAACGATACCACCGACTGCCTGAGCGGCTGGCAAACGTTCAACCTGGCCGATGATACCGAACTGCCCCAGCTTAGCGCAAATTTGCTTAGCCCGGACTTTAGCTGTAATGCGGCCACGCCGACCGGAAGTATTGAGATATTACCCACCGACCCGGTATCGGGCGATAATACAAACTTTTCGTATAGCTGGTTTGAAGGAAATGACACCTCTACCCCGCTGGCGGCCGCCAATATTGACAGTACTAACCGTGCCCTGGGTATAAAGTTAATGGAAGGACAATACACGGTGGTGGTTACCGACAACGACGGCACCAATGAGGCCTGTACCAACCAGATTACCGTGTCTGTTGCCCAAAGAGAAAAAGTGGTTGCTTATCAGGATGTACTTACCAACCAGCTGGCCTGTAACCCGGATGGCAGTATTGAACTGACCGGGGTAGAGGAGCGCACCGGAACCGGCACCATAACCCTTACCGATTTAAGCGATTATACCTTTACGGTGGAGAACAGTACAGCCGGCTACACCAATACACAATCTGCGGTGAGCCCGGCCTGGAACAATCTGGAAGCAGGAAGTTACGTATTATCCGGAACCAGCGCGTCGACCGACTGTTCGATCCCCCCGGCTTCGTTTACCTTAACCGATGAAACTACCCCGGCGCTGGTATCCTTTACCAACCAGTTGCCGGATATCAGTTGTGATAACCTAAGCCCTACCGGTGAAGTGGAAGCAGTAGCCCAGGACCAGGCCAGCGGAGATGGGACTAATTTCAATTTTACATGGGACATTGGGGGCAGTACAGTAACTACAGCCCAGGTAACCGACTTAACCGAAGGAATTTACGAAGTAACCGTAACCGATACCGATGGTACCAACGAAGGCTGCGTTACCAAACAAACCGTGGAAATTAGGCAGGAGAATGTAACGATAGTTTACAGCCCAACGGTAAGCAATCAGCAGGCCTGTATCCCGGATGGAAGCATCCAGTTCACCTCGCTTACCGAAGATGGTACCGCCGTAACCAACCTGTCAGATTACGAATTCTACGTGCAGGGAAACGGGATCGATGATACCTTATCGGGAGCATCGCCGGTAATTAATAACCTGGAGGCTGCAAATTACTTCATCAGTGGAAAGAATACCCTAACCGGATGTGTATTAAACCCGGTTAACACTTCGCTAACCGACGAAACCCGAAACCCGGAAGTAGCTTTTACCCTGAATAACCCCGATTTCAGTTGCGTGGGGGGTACGCCCGAAGGAGAGTTAACTGCCCAGGCCAGCGACCCAACCAGCGGGAGTACTACCGGATTTACTTACAACTGGTACCAGGGCGATACAACTGCTACTGCACTGGCAACGGCAAATATTAACGGAAGCGATGCCCGGAATATTTTTAACCTGGAAGCAGGTGCCTATACCGTTGAAGTTACTGACAACGGCGGAACCAACGAAGGTTGTAAGGCAGTGTTTACTTACCAGGTGCCTAAGCGACAGAAGCAATATACGCTCAATCCCGTTATTAATGATCAGGATGCCTGTATCCCGAACGGGGCCATTACCATTAACAACGTTGAATCTTTCTATGGCGGGGCCACCAATACGGTGACTTCCTCAGCATTCAGCATGTTCCTGGTGTCCGATAACGGGAACGATACAACAGCTATCGGTGGAAACAACGTGAATGGACTGGAAGCCGGTAATTACCAGCTTTATGGCGTGCGAACTACTTCCGATAATTGCGTTACCCAAACTGCTACTGTTACCGTTAACGATTTATCGCAGTTACCCGAAATTATACTGGCCGATCGCTATCCGAATTTAAGCTGCTCATCAGTGAACGCCACCGGTTTACTGGAAATTACTGCCGAAGACCCCAACGACCCGGCAAGTAATGGTTTTACTTACGCGTGGAGTAAAGGATCTGATAACCTTCCGGATACCGACGTAAGAATTGAAAACCTGGCCGATACGGTATATACGGTTAGCGTAACCGATACCGAGGGGGTAAATGAGGGCTGCGTACAGACCCGTAATTTTACGGTTGTCAACGATCGCTATCGTTACGAGGTAGAAACCGATACCTACCCGCAAATTAGCTGTTTACCCTCCGGTGAAGTGGAGTTCGATTTCGTGAAGGGCGTTTACGAAGGAAATGAAACCGATATTCCCCTGGAAGACGTGGAATTCACCCTTATCGACAACCGGCTGGACACCGTAACCTTTAATCCCTCAACGGGCAACAACACCCTGAGAAACCTGCGCAGCGGAGAGATATTTATTAAAGGGTTTAATACCCGAACAGGCTGTACGATAACCCCGTTCGTGGTTACAATTGAAAATAACCGTAAACTGCCGGTAATAAACATCGAAGAACTGAGCAAGCAGTATTCACTGAATGCAGATACCAGTACCTGGACCGGCGCATTGTTGGCCAGTGCCACCGACGACAGTGTGCATTACGGTACTGCTTCCTTCACTTACCGTTACAATTGGTACGAGGATGAAAACTATCCTGGAGGCAGCACATTACAGTCTGGGCCCCAGGCCCAACAACTGGATTCGGGATTGTATGTAATCCAGGTTGATAATGAAACCACAGGTTGTAGGAATGCCGTATCTTATTTCCTTGACCAGGAAATCATTAAACCGGAATTTATGGTTAACACCAACCCTCAAAGCTGGTGTTCGCCGAACGGGGAAGTTGCCGTAAGTGATATTATACTCAACGGAGAGTCCGAATCCCTGTCGGGATATGATTTAAATATTTACAACAACTTCCCGGGTGCCCCTAGCCAGACCCTGACTTCCGGTAACACCTTTAACGGGCTGGCTGAAGGCACCTATTACCTTACCGTTTACAATAACCGTTTGCAGGTAGAAAGCGACGTGGTGCAGGTAAACATTGCCAATACCTCTACGCCACCTAACGTGGAACTAAACCAGGCGGAGTCGCAATACCAGAACAGCTGCGATACCACAATTATGCTGAACGGAGCCCTTGCCGTAGATGCTTTCGAGTTCGATTTTACCCGGGATACTTATGCTTACAACTGGTACAAAGGCCGGCAGGTAGACGCTGAACAGCAGATAGAAAGTGCGAACGAATACCGGGTCGCTAACCTGGCATCCGGATTTTACACGGTTTCAGTTACCAACGAAATTACCAGTTGCAAAACCGTAAACACTTACTTTGTAGAAGAGGATATTAACCTTCCTATCGTTACGGCCTCTTCGCAACCGGCTACAGTTTGTAACCCGGACCAAGCTGACGGAATTGCAGTTGGAAACGTATCTAACCCGATTAGTACTTACACTTACAGCTGGTACAAGGGAGAAGAGGCCAGGGGCAATCCTAATTACGAAGGAAAAACCTGGGAAGAGCGCATGCCGGGAGTTTACACCGTAGTGGCAACTGATAACCGCATCTCAACCTGTGTTTCGGAGCCTGTACAGATTGAGGTAGCCGATGAAGCCCTGCCGGTTATGGTTGATATTATGGTAGAGCAGCCGCTGACCAACTGCGACCCGGTGCTGGCTAACGGGCAGGCCCGGGCTACTGCTACCGGAACAGGAGAGCAATTTAATTTTACCTGGTTTAACAGTACTAACGATGAAATAGCCAGCGGCCCGGTTGCTTCCAGCCTGGGAGCAGGAATATTTACCGTGCAGGCAATTGATGTGCTTTCCGGTTGCATGAGTGAAGGCGAAATTGAAATCAGCGGGTCGTACGAAACGGTACTGAGTCCGGCCGACACGGTACTTTCACAGCTTACCCGTTGTGATTATCCAAACGGGGTAGCTGCTGTTAACGCCAATGCCCAGCGATCGTACAACTATATTTGGTACGACTCGAACGGTAACGTAATAAATGGTGAGGATACCGATGTGGTTGTTGAAGGTTTAGCTGCCGGAACT
The DNA here is from genome assembly GCA_964542855.1 of uncultured Roseivirgaceae bacterium. GTDB lineage: Bacteria > Bacteroidota > Bacteroidia > Cytophagales > Cyclobacteriaceae > CAZIWJ01. Next base: position 10,705 of record CAZIWJ010000012.1, on the reverse strand, counting down.
TATACGGTAACAGCAACCAGCCTAAGCAGTGGCTGTACATCAGAACCGGATACGTTTAAAATCCACTCAGAAATTTTAACACCGAGCTACCAGGTAGAAACCGTAGCTACTACCTGTACCGAAAACCAGGGTAGTGCCCGGATCATTGATCTGGATGATGACAACCTGCAGATCGGGGTTGAAAAGGTTATCTGGTATGACCCTGCCCGCGATGAAGTTATTTCAGAAAACTTCGAAGCGAGCGAATTGTACGCTCAACCTTATGATGTAGACCTTATTGCCAGCAATGGTTGCGTGTTTGAGGAAACCATAACTATCGAAGCCGAAATAAAGGTGTTTAACGGGCTATCACCTAACGGGGATAACCTGAACGATTTCTTTGAATTACCGTGCATCGATCAGTTCCGGAACAATAGCGTTAAACTTTTCAACCGGGCAGGCACCCTTATCTATGAAGCGAACGGGTATGATAACAAAGGTACGAGCTTCAGGGGACGCGGAAACCGGGGTATGTATGTAGGCGGGCGTGAACTTCCGGCAGGCACTTACTTCTACATCATTAAAACCAGTGATAACGCAGAACCTAAAACCGGATATTTGGAGTTGACCAGGTGATGGGCCAGATCAGGGGCTTACTTTCGAATAAAGATGAAGTCGCCTCCTTCATCGCCGGTTTCTTTAATTTCGCCGTACTGCGGTACCTGGCCTATTGAGCTGTTATTAATTACAGCGATTTTAAAGCTGGCAAAGAGTTGCTCGGAAGGAAGGTAGCGCTGGCTATTTTCTTCCAGTCGTTTAGCCATGTACTTTATAAAAGCGCTGTTATCCGGCACTTCGCTCAGGGCACCGCTGGTCATTGCTTTCCGGCTGGGCAATTTATGCAGCTGGGTAACCGCAGCACTGGCATCAGAAAAAGCATTCCGGCTTTTAAAAATTCCCCCGGCAAAGCAGGCATCAGTTACCAGCAACGAATGTCGGGAAGGTATGGCCCGCAGGTAATCGCGCACCGTGCTGTTGGAAATCCAGGTTCCGCGTTGCTTATTTTTGGCATCAGCCGCCAGCCAGTAACCCTGTTCAAACTTTTCGTCCCAGAAGCCATGCCCGGCGTAGAATACCAGGAAGTTATCTTCTTCTGTAACCTTATCGAAATAATAATCGAGCGACTGGGTAATTTCATTCTTGGTAGGGTTTTGCAGAAAAGTAATGTTTTCCTTTTCGAAGGTGTAGTGTTCGGTTAGTACATCGTACAGCAAACGGGCATCGCTCAGGGGTTTGGATAAGTCATTAATATCGGGGTCATTGTAATCCTGCACCCCGATTACCAGTGCGTAATACTCGCCGGGAGAAGCAATCACTTCCTGGCCAGTGATTACATTTTCATTTTCTGCTTCGTAAGCCAGGTTTAATGAAATGCTGGTTTCATTATCGCTGGCATCCTTTGCTTCAATAATAAATGAATTGTCACCTTCCCTCAGGGTTACCGGGTAGCGAAACTGCCCGGCTTTACTTAATGACAGCTCGTTACCGTTAATGCGAACAGAAGATACTTCCCGATCATCACTAACCACCCCAATAATGGTGAAATTACGCGATGCCACTACCGGTTTAAACCCACGGCTTTGTTCCGGTGAGATTAACTCAATAACCGGTTTGTTCTGATCATCCGGGGCCTTGTTAACCGGTTCCGGGCTGGCAATAGCCACAACGTCGGGCTGGTTTTGAGCAGGCGTCAGCTTTACCCGGTACTGCTTCATATCGTATTTGAGAATAGATGCTGTAGCTGCGTCGATACCCCAGGCAAACGGGTTCCAGAGGTTGAGCAGGCTCCAGCCATTAAATTTTTTCTGAAGAAGCACGGTGTTGCTCTTATAGCCTTCCTTTTCCATGGTAACAAAGGTACTTCCCCAACTCCTCCGAACCGGAACGCCACATGGGGTCTGGCAAATTTCCAGCCCGTCTTTTTTCACCGAAGCACCCGGAGGATCAGTTTTGAAATAAAGATTATCTTTAGTTCCGGTAAATATGGTAGCACAACTGCTGATAAGGCAGGCAATGAAAAAGAAAGAAACGTAACACTTCATGGTCAGGCAGTTTATTAGCCATTCTTGGAAGAATGTAATGGTTAACCAAATTGCACAAAATGTTTATGTTAACCATTACAATTCTAATATAAGATTTACTCATTTTAATATAAACTGCTAAATCAGGTTTTTCGCTTCCGCTAGCACTTTATCCAGGCCGGAAATATCCTTTCCCCCTGCAGTAGCATAGAAGGGCTGGCCTCCCCCACCACCCTTAATGTGTTTAGCCAGGTTGCTAACCAGCTTACCTGCATTTAGTCCTTTACTTTCAGCCAGGCTTTCATCGATGGCCACCACTATCTGGGGCTTACCTTCTACGTTTGCAGCCAATACCATGAACAAGTTATCCACTTCTTTACGAAGGCTGAAAGCCAGGTTTTTCAATACATCGGCTGAAGGAACTTCCACCCTGGAAAACAACAGGTTAAGGTCGTCTTTTGGAACAACCTGTTCCTTCAGGGTCTGCCTGAGTTTATTGGCTTCCTGCTGCTGCATCTGCTCAACCGTCTTGTTCAGCTTTAGGTTTTCTTTTTGTAACTGCTCCACACTCTTCAGCAAGTCCGACGACTTCAGCAATTCTTTTAATTCTTTCAGGGTTTGTTCCTGTTCCTCGATAAACCGTTCGGCTTTACTAGCCGTGATGGCCTCTATTCGTCGAACACCGGCAGAAATAGAACTTTCAGAAACAATTTTGAAGAAACCAATATTACCGGTATGCGGCACGTGAGTACCTCCACATAATTCTACTGAATAGTTACGATCGAAAGCAATAACCCGAACAAAATCACCGTATTTCTCACCAAACAGGGCGGTGGCCCCCATGGCTTTGGCCTCATTAATTGGAAAGTTCCTGATTTCTTCCAGTGGTATATTCTTCCTTACTTTCTCGTTTACCAGCCGTTCAACTTCCAGAATTTCTTCCTCGGTAAGTTTGGCATAGTGAGAGAAATCGAAACGTAACAGTTCGCCGTTAACCAGTGATCCCTTCTGCTGCACATGATCGCCGAGTACTTTTCTCAGGGCAGCATGCATAAGGTGAGTGGCGGTATGGTTATTTGCAGTCAGCGATCGCCTGTTGGCGGCTACTACCGTTTTGAAACTGGCATACAGGTTAGCCGGTAGCTTTTTCATGTGATGAACAATCAGGTTGTTCTGCTTCTGGGTATCGAAAATGGGGTAGCGCTCATTGTTATACTCCAGGTAACCCTGATCGCCCACCTGGCCCCCACTTTCAGCGTAAAAAGGCGTTTGGTCGAGCACCACTTCGTAATAGGTTCTTTTCTTTTCTTTCACTTCCCGGTATTTTACAATCTGGGCAGTACTTTCCAGGTAATCGTAACCAATGAAAGTACTTTCTGTGTCGGGCAGCACCGTATGCCAGTCGCCCGTATCCTGTTCGGCGGCCTGTTTAGAACGCTGCCGCTGCTTGGCCATTTCCCGATTAAACCCTTCTTCATCAACTGTAAAGCCTTTTTCCCGGGCAATGAGCGAGGTAAGGTCGTAAGGAAAGCCGTAAGTATCGTATAATTCAAAGGCAACTGCGCCGTCGAGCCTACCGGAAGTTTCCGCTTTCACTGCAAGCTGTTCAATTTTCTTCAGCCCGGTATCGAGCGTTTTCAGGAAAGCATTTTCCTCTTCCCGGATTACGCGACCGATAAACTCCTGTTGACTTTTAATTTCAGGGAAAATATCCGCAAACTGGTCGGCCAGTTGCGGAACCAGCTCGTGCAGGAAGGGGGTGTTAAAGTTCAGAAAGGTGTAACCATAGCGCACGGCCCTTCTCAGGATTCTCCGGATTACGTAGCCAGCCCTGTTGTTAGAGGGCAACTGACCGTCGGCAATGGCAAAAGTAGTAGCCCGGGCGTGATCCACCACTACGCGCAGGGCAATATCAACCTCCTCGTGTTTGCCGTAAGTTGTACCAGACTTTCTGGCAACGTACTGGATATGGGGTTGAAAAACGTCGGTATCGTAATTGGAGGCCTTACCCTGGATGGCCATCACCAGCCGCTCGAAACCCATACCGGTATCGATATGTTTAGCGGGCAGTGCTTCCAGCTTACCACTTTTTAGCCGGTTGAACTGGATAAACACCAGGTTCCAGATTTCAACCACCAGCGGGTGATCCTGGTTCACGAGGTCCCTGCCGGATACCTGCTTTACTTCTTCTTCCGGGCGCAGGTCGATATGAATTTCAGAGCTCGGGCCGCAGGGACCGGTTTCTCCCATTTCCCAGAAGTTATCTTTTTTGTTTCCCATGATAATCTGGGTTTCCGGAATCAGGGCTTTCCAGTAGTCGAAAGCCTCTTCATCGTGGGGAATATTATCAGCTTCATCACCTTCAAAAATACTGGCGTACATCCTTTCAGCCGGTAACTTATACACCTCGGTAAGTAACTCCCAGGCCCAGTTAATGGCTTCTTTCTTGAAATAGTCACCAAACGACCAGTTTCCCAACATCTCGAACATGGTGTGGTGATACGTATCGAGACCAACTTCCTCTAAATCGTTATGTTTCCCTGAAACCCTGAGGCACTTCTGGCTGTTTACAACACGTGTGATTTGGGCCTGTTCATCACCCAAAAAATAATCTTTAAACTGGTTCATCCCGGCATTGGTGAACATCAGGGAAGGATCATTGCGGTTAATGATGGGTGAAGAAGCTACAAAATGGTGTGACTTTTCCTGAAAGAATTTTAAAAAGGCAGATCTTATTTCACTGGAATTCATTATAAGTGTAATTTTTTTAGATCATTTCGTGAATTACCGTGCTCAAACAGGCCGAATCTTTGTTAGCTTTGTATGAACAGGCTACAAAACTATTGTTAAGCCTGCTATAATGAAAGCAGCTTACTAAACTAATTGCAGATTGAAAGCATGTCGCGCATAAGATATTACTACGATCCCGAAACTTGCCGTTACGAACGGATTAAAATTAGCAAATGGGACATTACTTTAAACGTACTGGGTTTTTTATCGGTGGCATTGATTCTTGCTATCGGTATTCTTATTATTTATACCAAGTATTTTGAATCGCCAAAAGAAGCCAAACTACGTCGGGAAAATGAGGAGTTGAAATTTTACCTGGAGTTAATGGACAAAGAAATGGCCCGGGTTGACAATATGCTAACTTCACTGCAGCAAAGAGACGATAACGTTTACCGAACTATTTTCGAGGCCGATCCAATTCCGGCAACCATTCGCGAAGCTGGTGTGGGAGGTACCGAACGGTACAAAGACATACTGGAAAAAGGGTTGGAAAGCGAAAACTTGCTGGTTAACACCTTTCAGAAGATAGATAAACTGAAGCGGCAGATGTACATCCAGACCAAGTCGTACGACGATATTTTACAGATGGCTGAGAACAAAGCCCTCCTTTTAGCAGCTATTCCCGCTATTCAGCCTATACAGAATAAGCAGCTTACCCGTTTGAGTTCTGGCTTTGGTATGCGTATTCACCCCATTTATAAAGTAAAAATGATGCATACCGGGATCGATTACTCTGCCCCGGTAGGCACCCCGATTTTTGCAACCGGTGCCGGAAAAGTATCGAAAAAGCGCACCTCTATTACCGGTTACGGAAAGCAAATAGAAATTAACCACGGTTTTGGGTACGTAACCAAGTATGCTCACATGAGTACCTTTGCTGCTGACCTGGGCGATGAGGTAAAGCGAGGAGACCTGATTGGCTACGTCGGCAATACGGGTACATCTACGGGTCCGCATATTCACTACGAAGTGAGGAAAAACGGAAAAAAAGTGAACCCGATTCATTATTTCTTCCAGGACCTGAATTCAAAGGAGTACGAAATCCTGGTGAACCTGGCCTCTATTGAGAACCAGTCGTTATAATAAAATTACGTCATTTAACAATTCAGGCTGCCTCTACCCGGGGCAGCCTGTTTTATTTTAATCCTTTGGCTTATTACTCCCTTCTTTTCCAGATAATTGGTATTTTTGTTATAACGATCAAACACTACATTAGTTAATAGTAATAAAACCAATTTATGTATCTTGAATATCAGCAAGTACCCGATCACGCCCGGGTTTGGATGTACCAGGCCAGCCGGGAATTAAGCGATATGGAAGTAGAAATGATTTACCAAACCGGTGAACAATTCATTTCAAACTGGAAAACCCACGGACAGGAAATCCAGGGCTCTATTCGTGTGTTTCACAATCGTTTTATAGCCATTTTGGCCGATGAGCAGGTAAATGCACCCAGCGGTTGTGCCATTGATAGTTCGGTGGCCCTAATTCGGGAACTGGAAAACCAGTTGAATACCGAGCAAAACCCGGTAACTTTTTTCAACCGCACCAATATTGCATTTATCAATGATGGAGCCGTAGTAGTATACCCGTTAAAAAAAGTAAAAGGGTACATTGAAGAGAAAGAAATCACTGAAGATATGTTAACCTTCAATAACCTGGTAACTGATAAATCGGCGCTGGAAAAGGAGTGGATTATTCCGGTAAAAGATTCCTGGCTGGCAAGGTATTTCAACTAATACTACACCATACCTTTTTGGCGTTAGCATATACTAAGGACACCAAAGCAACTATGATTTTGTACCGTTTTGCATTTTTTTTTCTAATAGCAGCCCTGCTTTTTTCAGGTTGTAATGCCGGTAAAAAAGCTATGGTAAAGGGCGACAAGAATTACGTGGAAGGCAAGTATAATACTGCGATCGACTTTTACAACAAAGCCATAGAAGAAGGATTTGCCACAACCACTTCCAATTACCAGATTGCCGAATCGTACCGTTTGAGTAATCGGATTTCGGAAGCCCTTCCGTATTATCAGGGGCTAATAGAAACCGAACCGGCCGTACCCGATACTGCAGCCTACTTCCATTACGGTATGGCCCTGAAAGCCAACGGTAAGTATGAGGAGGCCTCGGCCCAGTTCGAGAAGTACCTGAAGCTAACCAGAGGAGAGGTATTGCCCTACACCCAGCGGGCCAAAACAGAAATTGAAAACCTGGCGAAACTCGACGATATTCTGGCCCGTGACGTATGGTTTGAAATAAACCCGGTAAGTTCTGTAAATTCCGAGCAGGCTGAGTACGCCCCAATCGTGCACAAGGGCATGCTCTATTTCACTTCCTCCCGGAATAATGACGACAATATTTACGAGGCTACCGGTACTCCATTTACTAATATCTACCGGGCCCCGATTTACGGTAATCAGATTCAGACTGGCAGGATCACGACCCTGGGCGATGAATTTACGGTTAATAAGGTGAATGAAGGCATTATTACTTTTTCCCCGAACGGCAGGATTATGATTTTTGCCCGTGGAAACGATGGGAAAAGAAAAGGCACCAAAGATGTTAACCTGTATGTGTCTTACAACCGACGCAACCGCTGGAGTAACCCTGAAATACTGAATATTTCAGATCCCGAAGCCTGGGATTCAACTCCGGCTTTTAGCACAAACGGCCGGACGATTTACTTTGCTTCCAACCGCAGAGGGGGGTACGGAGGCACCGACCTGTATTCGGCCACTATTGACCGGAACGGCCGTTTTGGAAGAGTGAAAAACATGGGCAAGGCCATTAACACCGCAGGTAACGAAATGTATCCTTTTGTTTCAGAAGATGGCAAGTTGTATTTCGCCTCTGATGGCCATCCGGGACTGGGCATGCTGGATTTATTTGTTGCCGAACGGGAAGGCGGTGAAATTAAAGTAAAAAACCTTGGGCCTCCGGTAAATTCCTCTTACGATGACTTCGGCATGTCGCTTACTTCAGTAAAAAGCGGTTATTTTACTTCCAACCGCCCCTCCGGCCGGGGTAATGACGATATCTATGCCTTTGTGAACAATGACCCTAACCTTAAAATTGTAAACTACTTCCTTGCCGGAACTACTTATACGCCCGACGAAGAAGAGGGCCGGGTATTGCTGCCACAGGTACAGGTACAACTGATCGGGCAGGACGGAGAGGTGCTGGAAACTGCCGTGAGTAATGAAAGTGGTGAGTTCCGCTTTCGTCTTAACCCTGAGGAAGACTACCAGGTACTGGGTGAAAAAGGAACTGAATACTTTGCCGATCGGGTAAACTTCAGTACCGTTGGGAAATCACTGGATAAGACCAAGCTTACCGAGTTGGTAACTGATACTACTTTTTACACTGAACTTGTGCTGGATAAAATTGTCATCGACAAGGCCATCGTTCTGGAAAACATTTATTATGATTTAGATAAAGCAGAAATCCGACCCGATGCTGCTGCTGAACTGGATAAACTGGTTGCCACCCTAAATGATAACCAGGGCATCCGCATTGAATTAAGCTCCCATACCGATAGCCGGGCTACCGACGATTATAACATGCAGCTGTCGCAGCGCAGAGCAGAATCGGCTGTTGAGTATATTATATCCAGGGGTGTATCTCCCGACCGCCTGGTGGCAAGGGGATACGGGGAAACCAAACTCGTTAATGAATGCAGTAACGGGGTGGAATGTACCGAGGAGGAACACCAGGTTAACAGAAGAACAGAGTTTAAAGTAATTGAGGTAAAAACGCTGGCAGAGGATGCTCCTGAAGAACCGGAAGATGAACAGTAATGACAGATAAAAATAATCCATCAGGACAACGACAAACCAAATACGAACAACGCGGCGTTTCTGCCCAGAAACAGGATGTTCATCAGGCTATTTCCAAACTCGATAAAGGACTTTTCCCACAAGCTTTCTGTAAAATTGTTCCCGATTACCTGGTTGGGGATCCCGAATGGTGCACGGTAATGCATGCAGACGGGGCAGGCACTAAATCATCGCTGGCATATTTATACTGGAAAGAAACCGGCGACCTGTCAGTGTGGAAAGGTATTGCCCAGGATGCCATCGTTATGAATACAGATGACTTGTTGTGTGTAGGCGCCATTGGCCCTATGTTATTGTCTTCAACCATTGGACGAAACAAACACCTGATTCCCGGGGAAGTGATTAAAACGATCATTGAAGGCACAGAGGAGTTCATTGAATCCATGCACAACCATGGCATTGAGATGGTTAACACCGGGGGCGAAACTGCTGACATTGGTGACCTGGTGCGCACCATCGTTGTTGATAGTTCTGTAACGGCTCGAATGCCAAGAGGCCAGGTGATATCAGGCGATAATATTGTTCCCGGCGATGTAATTGTTGGTTTGGCTTCTTACGGTCAGGCAACTTACGAAACAGATTATAACAGCGGAATCGGTAGTAACGGACTCACTGCTGCCCGACATGAAATTTTTAATAAGGCACTGGCTTACCAGTACCCGGAAAGTTATGATCCGAATATGGCCTCCGAACTGGTATATCTGGGTGATCACCGCCTCACAGAAAAACCTTTTACCGATAATCCGGCACTAAGCAGGTACAATATAGGTAAGTTGGTACTCTCCCCTACCCGTACCTATGCCCCTGTTATTAAACAGGCATTGAAAGAACTGGGTAACCGGATTCACGGCATAATTCATTGCAGCGGTGGAGGGCAAACCAAAGCATTGAAATATGTTAACGACGACGTGCATATCATAAAAGATAACCTGTTTACCCCACCCCCATTGTTTCAGCTGATCCAGGAGCAAAGCCATACCCCAGCCGCAGAAATGTACCAGGTATTTAACATGGGCCACCGCATGGAGGTATACGTTCCTGAGGCTCTGGCCAAAGTGCTAATTGAAATTGCTAACAGTTTTAATATCGACGCGCGGGTGGTGGGAAGTGTAAGAAAAAGTGAACGAAAAAAATTAACCCTCGTTACCAGCAGGCAGGAGGAATTCAGCTTTCCACAATAATTAATAACAACGTGTTTAATTTTTTTAAGAGAAACAAAAAGAAGCGAAGCAACCCTTCGCCCCTTGTTGATCTTGATGGCAATTTACTACAGTTAGGAGATCGGGTAATGGCCTTACGCTACGAACTGGGAGAATGCATTATTATAGAAGGTGAACGCGGTATCAGTTACCGGTCGGTTGCCGACGGTAAATGCGTAAGCTGGCACCTGATGGTTGATGCCAATACCGAATGTCAGAAAGTAAAGAAAATCAGTGCAGGGCAGCCCGAATAGGCAGCCTGCTGATCATTTCCCCTTCCGCTTTAACAAATTGCTCCACTCTTTTTTCAACTTCATCTTAAGGAAAGTAGCGCAGTTTATGAAGATATAACCGTGCCTGGCTTCCGAAGCCCTGATTTTATAAAAAAATCGGGCTGTCTCTTCATCTTCCTGCGCTTCACTCGTCAGTTTAAACCGCTCACAGCCGCGGGTTTCAATTAATGAAGCTGGCAATTAAAACTCGCCCGCCAGAAGGTACAGGAACCACCTGGCCAGGCGGTTAAACCAGGATATTGGTCTGCAACTGGATGCACCACATGAGCCTGGTTACTTTGGTTATGCCCGGCAAGCAGCCGCCCATTCGGATAACGACCATCAGCTACGCGAAAAACTGTTGAATTTCTTTACCGGTTTGCAAGTAATGCAGTGGTGACATTTTTTCCGTGGTAAGGTATTCCCCAATGAACAGTTACTTGAAAGTTCGCTGAATTTATTGCGTAAAATAGGGAATAACTACCATCTGCTCACCCTGTATGAATGTTTACAGCTTTACCAGAACCCTGATTGAAACCGGGTGGA
>CAZIWJ010000011.1:0-29378 GCA_964542855.1 uncultured Roseivirgaceae bacterium | reverse complement strand
TGGCTTTCGGATAGAATGATGATTATAACAGTCGGCATGCTGACGTACCTTAGTAACCGGGAAAAACTTATCGTAGCCACCGCCAAGTACATCAGTGCGTAAAATATTTACACTTACTCCTCCTTCTGGGTGTGGATCGTGGCCAACCCTGATTTCATTATTGTTAAAGGATAGCCATAATTTGTAAACGAAGTGCCCAATAGATAATAGTTTCTTATTAATGATAAGAATAGATTGTTGTAGCTAAAGAATAAAACAAACTAGCTGAATGTTTTCCGTCGCATAAAGAAGGATGCCAGAAATGCCCCGATGGCACTAAGGCCGATAAAGGTTAGCAACATAACCTGTAGTTCGTTGAAACCGGGTAACCCTTGCTGATACACGCTTAGGTGAATAAGGATACCCAGCGCATTAAATAAAGCAAACAGTATTACCGGGGGTAGTATTTCGCGAAAGCTGACAATAGAACCCTGTAAAGTGGCCCGGTAATTTTTTAACAGCAAGAACAAGGCTGCCAACACTACCAGGATTAAGGCCCCGTTAGCGATTAGTGATAATGTACTTTCCCATGACTCAACGTATTGCTGGATGTAAAGGTAGCCCCAGATAATAATTTCAAAACCGATAAAAGATACAAAAGCATATCGTAAGCTGTACTTGAGAAGGATAGGCATGAGAGAAAATTTAGGTGTATTAACCATTGCAGTATTGTTCTCGTAAACTTTTATGAGCGTTATTTATAGTATACAAAAGTTTATGTTACTGAATTTATCCGTCGAGAATTTTACTGAACTTTTAAAAAACCGGGTAGCCGTTTTACAAAACTTTTTGCAATAAAGTAAAAATTTCTTGTACCATTAATCATAGCATGAACGGGATCGAGATTGAACTAAACAATCATCTACTCATCATTTTTAACCCCGTTCAATTTAGAAAGATTAAATCTCAACAGATATATGGATGTTAAAGAAACATCGACCGAAAAAAATTTTTACAGCATACACCATAAACTCAGAACTAACCTACATACAACAAATACCTGGTTGCGAGGCGAGATTAAAAAATTCCTCGAGCAATTTAATGTTACTCAGCAACAGTTTAACGTAATGGAGGTGTTATACAATAATTCTCCAGTTCCACTTAGTACAAAAGCCATCACAGAGACAATGATCGATCGTTATGCCGATACTTCGAGAGTTGTTGATCGGTTAAATAAAAAAGATCTGGTGGTTAAAAAGAGTAGTAAAAATGATAAGCGACTGGTAGAAGTTAAATTATCGGCAAAAGGAGAAGACCTGTATAAAAAGATTAAGGCGGGGTTGTTTGATCTCGATCGTATTACTTCGAGAATCAGTAACGAAAAAGTTGAATTACTGAATAAATTACTGGACGAGCTAAGGGAAAACCGACCCTAAGCATAAGTTTTACCCGTAGAAACGCGAGCATATAAAAAACCACGGTAAACCATATGGGGAAGGGTAAGAGTTGATACTGCGATAAAAAATACCAGGTAGGGAGATACTACTGATTCGAGCCATAAACTTACAGCCAGTAGTATCCCTATTCCAAAAAAACTGAGTACAGAAAAAGGTAATGCCCGTTTATAGAATATTTTATAATCGGTACCTTCACCTTTAATAGTTTCCAGCTCGGTTTTGATCGTTTTCAGGGAATGCCACAGGGCAAAATAAACGGCAAATGCTATAAGCAGGGGAGCAAAATAGCATAATACTATTAGGGTGCCCATACTTACCATTTCAATACCGAAATTCAGCGCATTTATTTTCTTGCTCAGTGTGAATAAAGCCAGTAGCAACAGGGTAATTATTCCAGCTCCGTAAATAATTTGTGTTGTTAAGCTTGGGGTAGGGAGCATTTCAACCGGAATAAGCGTTAGCAAAATTTCTTCACTTTCGGTGTAATTAAACACCAGTATAGCGCCGAGTATAGTTATACCCCAGGATAAGTACAGTAGATTTTTAACCGGGTTTTTTTCATCGATGCTGATAAAGTAAAGCTGAGATTGACCAAAATGATAGCACGAAATAATAAGGAATACAGCCAGGCTAAATACTGGAAAGAAAAACCAAACCAGTCCGTAAACGGCTATAATTCCCAGGTAACGTGCTACAAATACCAGTAACTCTTTTTTATCCAGTATCGGGAGGTTGTTAACATGCTGGTGAATAACATGATCTGTGGCACCGTGTGGAATACCGGTAACCAGCATTAGTAATACAAAAAAGGTAGTCTCCGCCGTTTCAGGTATTTTTATTCCAACAGCATATATACTTATTACCAGGATTGTAATAGCTATAAGAAACAGATCAAGCTTCAGCTTTTTTAACATCAGAAGATCGTTTTTGCTGCAGTTTTTTCCTGTTGAATACGTGCGGCTTAATATAGTATAAGTAAAGAGCTTTTAGAAAAGGGGGCCACGGTAATGTAATGAAAATGCGAGCGTCCTGTAATATATTGGTCCGCTCGCTAAGGAATACGAGAATGTTCGTAAACTGGTTGAAACGGAACAAGTTCAGCATAATTGGTTTCACCACCTGGTGCCGGTGAGTAATAATATGCAAGAGCAGATTATCATAAAAAGCAAATCGCCCGGGGATATTTCTTTTGTAAAAAGGTGGTTTGCCAGCTTCTAGTAACGCAGTAATTTTCTTCGAGTCTTCCTGTATATTGGAAAAGGTGTAACCGGTGGTAGGCTTAGTCATTCCACCACGGGTACCAATATTTCGGATCCGCTCTCCGTCGCGCATCTCAAACGGGTAGTTGGTCATGGGAATAACGCCCTGTTCAGTTTCTTCAATGGTATAATCAGTTCTGGCAAGCCCGTGGTTGTAGTACAAATAATGTTCAATGCCCAGCTTATACTCTTCTTCAGTGAAAACGGAACCAGCAAAAGCAGTGTATTCAATGAGTGCCTGGTTACCAGAGAATGGTAAAACGTAAAAAAAGCACACCCCCTTCTGTTGTGAAGTGCGGAAATCCATCCAGTGCACAGTATCCGGGACAAACACAGGGTTTTTGGTTTTTATCTTCCAGCCGCAAAAATGTTGCTTGATGAAAAAATGCTGCTCCGGCTTCAACTGAACCGGTTTAGGCAAGCTATTGAACACGTACTGGGCAGTAAAAGTACCCAGGTCGGTTTCAACGCTGGCGCAACTATCAGTGCTACAAATACCTGATATGTTAGCTCGCAAAAATGAAATGGTATCAATATTATGAAGCTCTTCTTTCACTTCACGGTAGAAGTCTGCTCCAGGTAGGTAGTAGTAACGATAAGGAGCAATTTGCTGAACAAAGGTATCTTTCTCGCTATGAATGGCTATGTTTTGCCAGGATACCCTTCGGGCGCTCTTGAACTCAGGAGAGGACTTACTCCAAAAGCACCAGGTACGATCATTTGTATTCTTTTCTTCAGCATCGATAATCAATATTTTTTTGTTGCGAAGGGAGCTATGAGCCATTTGCCATACCAGGCTAAGCCCCGAGGCACCTCCACCAGCAATAATGTAATCGAAACTGAAACCACCCTGCATGTTACTTTCTTTACAAGACAAATCTGTTTGGGAGCTAAAATGTTCATCAAATCTATAAAAATTGTACTAAAAGGTGGGTTTTAAAAAATAAAATAAAAAAGGCCGGTGTAATTAACACCAGCCTTTGCATTTTAATACTTCATACCTGCTATCTGGCAGCAAGAGCAGGATTTTCATCTTTACTTTCCAGCATGGACTGCCCCATTAACCAGGTATCGACTGAGCGGGCAACTTCCCTGCCCTCGGAAATGGCCCATACTACCAGTGATTGGCCCCTCCTGGCATCGCCTGCGGCAAACACTGACTCTTCGCTGGTTTGGTAACTTTTTTCGTCGGCCTGAACATTTCCCTGATCGGAAAGTTCCAGGTTCATAGCCTTAATGATACCTTCGGGCTGAACGTGCTTGAACCCAATGGCCAATAGTACCAGGTCGCAGGGGATGTCGCGCTCAGTTCCCGGCACTTCTTCAAAGTAAGGCTTATAATTGTTGTTCTTATCGTATTTCCACTCGATATCAACCAACCGGAGCGATTTAACATTACCGTTTTCATCAGAGATAAAAGCTTTGGTTAAAATGGCCCAGTTTCTATTAACTCCTTCTTCGTGAGAAGTAGAAGTTCGCAACGTCATGGGCCAGTTGGGCCAAGGGTCTTTTTCGGTCCGGTGGTTCAGCGGTTTAGGCATGAGTTCAATCTGGGTAACCGACGCAGCACCATGGCGGTTGGCAGTTCCCACGCAATCAGAGCCGGTATCACCCCCACCGATTACCACCACATGCTTACCCGTGGCATAAATGTCGTTATTTTTACCGAATGCATCACCCGATAACCTGCGGTTTTGCTGAGTTAGGAAATCCATGGCAAAATGAATACCATTGAGTTCGCGGCCTTCAATTGGCAAATCGCGGGGTACTTCAGCACCGCAACATAACACTACTGCGTCGAAGTTAGCTTTCAGCTCATCAGCAGAAATATCTTTTCCTACGTTGCAGTTGTTCTTGAATACGATACCTTCTTCTTCCATAAATTCCAGCCGACGGTCAATAACCCACTTTTCCATTTTGAAATCAGGAATACCATAGCGTAGTAATCCGCCTGGTTTCTCATTTCTCTCAAAAACAGTTACCCGATGGCCAGCCTTATTTAACTGGGCAGCTGCAGCTAAACCGGCAGGGCCTGATCCTACAACAGCTACTTCCTTACCGGTTCTGAATTGAGGAGGTTCCGGTTGGATAAAGCCCATTTCAAAAGCTTTTTCAGCAATCGATTTTTCTATGTGCTCTATAGTTACGGGTGGCTTGTTAATTCCCAATACGCAGGAAGCCTCGCAGGGAGCCGGGCATATTCTACCCGTAAATTCAGGAAAGTTGTTGGTTGAATACAGAATTTCAGTGGCTAACTCCCAGTCTCCATCATAAACTGCATCGTTGAACTCTGGAATAATATTGCCCAGCGGGCATCCATTATGGCAAAAAGGGACGCCACAGTCCATGCATCTTGCAGCTTGTTGAACAGTTTTCTCGTCGCTGAATTCTGTAGGAATTTCTTTATAGTCGTTTATACGGTCTTCTATACTCCTGTTTGCAGGAAGCTCTCTGTCGTATCGTAAAAAACCGGTTTCTTTCTTTTCTTTCATAAGTCTGTCGTTTTTATACGGCCTGCTTTTCTATATTCATCACCTTTTGCAGCGAAAGGTTTTTCTTTTCCAGTACTGCCCGGTACTCGGTAGGCATCACCTTTCTGAAAGAAGAGGCTTTTTCTTTCCAATCGGAAAGGATAGTTCTGGCTACTTCACTGCTGGTTAACGCTTCATGTTCTTTTAGCATTTGCTGAACAATGTCAAGGTCTTCTGCATTAAGAGGCTCAATATCTACCGATTGCTGGTTACACCGATCTTCGAAGGTTTGATTTCTATCGTAAATGTAAGCAACGCCTCCACTCATTCCGGCAGCGAAATTAGCTCCTGTTTCTCCCAGAACGATAACCAGTCCGCCGGTCATGTATTCACACCCATGGTCGCCAATTCCTTCTACTACCACGCTGGCACCAGAATTTCTAACGGCAAAACGCTCACCGGCCTGCCCACGGATATAGGCTTTCCCGCTAGTGGCACCATAGAAAGCAACGTTACCAACTATACTGTTTTCTTCGGGCTTGAAGGTAGCTTGCTTATTCGGACGTAAAACCAGTTTAGCACCCGATAGCCCTTTGCCAAAATAATCATTGGCTTCCCCATTTACGGTAAGGGTCATTCCAGAAGCTGTAAAAGCACCAAAACTTTGCCCGGCCGAACCGGTAAATGAGTAATTTATACAATCTTCAGGTAATCCGTCTGATCCATACCTTTTCGATACCTCGTTAGCCAGCAGCGTTCCTACAGACCGGTCCGTGCTTTTCAGGGTAAAACTGGTAGTTACGGGTTTTCTTTCTTCCAAAGCTGGGATAGCTTCTTCAAGCAACTCCCAATCAATGATATCGGACATACCGTGATCCTGTTCCTGTTGCTTAAAAGTACCCACATGATCGGGAACATCAACCGACTGAATAATCGCACTCAGGTCGAGGTGCTTGCGCTTCCAGTGGTCTCCCTGATTGCGCATAGTGAGCACATCGGCACGACCTACCATTTCATTAATCGTTCTGAAGCCTAATGATGCCATAATTTCGCGCAAGTCCTGGGCCAGGAATCTGAACAGGGTTACCACGTGATCCGGGTTACCGGTAAACAGCTTACGTAGTTCTTTATTCTGCGTGGCCACGCCTACCGGGCAGGTGTTCAGGTGGCATTTACGCATCATAATACAGCCCATAGTAACCAGGGCAGCAGTAGAAACGCCGAACTCTTCCGCACCAAGCAGGATTGCCGTTGCAATATCCTTTCCGGTTTTAATCTGCCCATCAACCTGTAGGGTTACCCGGCTGCGCAGGTTATTTTTCACCAGCGTTTGATGTGATTCAGCCAGCCCGAGTTCCCAGGGTACACCGGCATGGCGGATTGAACTGATGGGCGAGGCCCCGGTTCCTCCGTCGTATCCGGATATAAGGATAACGTCAGCGTGGGCTTTGGCCACCCCTGCTGCAATAGTACCTACGCCAGCTTTAGCTACCAGTTTAACATTAATTCTCGCTTCCCGGTTAGCATTTTTTAAATCGAAAATTAGCTGAGCCAGATCCTCGATAGAATAAATATCATGATGAGGAGGAGGAGAAATAAGACCTACTCCCGGTGTTGAATAACGTACTTTCCCAATCCAGTCGTCAACTTTATGACCGGGTAACTGCCCTCCCTCACCGGGTTTGGCACCCTGGGCCATTTTAATTTGTAGCTCTTCGGCATTGGTAAGGTAGTTGCTGGTAACCCCGAATCTTCCGGAAGCTACCTGTTTAATTGCCGATCGTTCCCAGTCACCGTTAGGCTTGCGATCGAAGCGAATTTCATCTTCACCCCCTTCTCCGCTGTTGCTTTTTCCACCTATTCTGTTCATGGCAACAGCCAGGGTAGAATGAGCTTCGTGCGAGAGTGAGCCGAACGACATGGCCCCGGTAGCAAAGCGTTTAAATATTTCTTCTACCGGCTCTACCTCATTTAAGGGTACAGCCTTCCGGGGTTTAAAATCAAGCAGGCCACGGAGGGTAGAAGCTTTCTGGGTTTGATTATTTATGGCCTCCACGTATTCCTTGTACTGCTCGTAATTGTTATTTCGCGTTGAATACTGGATTAAGTGGATGGTTTTTGGATTAAATAAGTGTTTTTCCCCACGGAGTTTCCACTGGTAAACACCCCCAACATCCAGGCGCTGTTTTCCTCGTTCTTTTTCAGGGAAAGCAGCCCGGTGATACACCAGCACTTCCCTACCTATAGCATCGAAGTTAACGCCACTGATTCGCGAAACCGTTCGGGTAAAGCTGAAGTCAACCACCTCTTGGTGCAGGCCTACAGCTTCGAAAACCTGGGCCCCATGATAGGATTGCAGGGTAGAGATTCCCATTTTACTGAATACTTTTAGCAATCCGTATCCCAGTGCGTTAATGTAACGTTGTTCCAGTTCCTTATGCTGGTGAATTGTACTGATCTTCTTTTCCCTGGCAAGCTGGTAAATACTTTCAAAAGCCAGGTAAGGGTTTATAGCATGTGCCCCATAACCTATTAATGTTGCAAAGTGGTGCGTTTCACGAGCGTCTCCGCATTCAACAACCAGGCTGCTTTTTCCCCTCAATCCGGTTCGGATTAAATGATGGTGAACAGATCCTGTTGCCAGGAGAGAAGGTATAGGAGCTTTCGATGCACTAAAGTTTCTGTCGCTAAGAATAAGAATAGTAGCTCCTGCTCTTACGGCTTTCTCTGCCTGCTTGCAAAGATTATCAAGGGCTTCTTTTAAACGTCCTGGTTTTTCGTCGGCAATAAAATGAGTTTCCAGGGTTTGTGCCTGAAAATGAGGATACTGATTGTAACGGATTTTATTCAGCATGGTGTTAGTTAACACCGGTTGATCCAGTGAAATCTGACGGCAGTGCCCGGGAGTGGCAGCAAGCAGATTATCGCTGGCTCCAAGCGTAATTTTAAGCGACATGATGGGGCGCTCACGAATAGGATCTATGGGCGGGTTACTAACCTGTGCAAACAGCTGTTTAAAGTAATTAGCCATTTGCTGAGGCTGCTCAGAAAGAACCGCAAGAGGAGTATCAGCTCCCATGGATCCAATGGGCTCTTTGGCACTTTCTACCATCGGCCCAAGTACAACTTTTAGGTCTTCCGAAGTGTATCCAAAGTTAATCTGCCTTTTAATTAAAGGCAGTTCATCGGCATTGGCTTTGTAAGCATTCCCGTTGAGGTTTACCGGATCAGGAATTTTTTCAAGTGTAAGCTGGTTTTCGTCCAGCCATTTCTGATAGGGTTTCTGGGTACAAACTCTTTCTTTAATTTCTTCATCACTGATAATTCGGCCTTCTTGCAGGTCAGCAACGAACATTTTTCCCGGCTGCAAGCGTCCTTTTTTTGCAATGCGGCTTTCTTCTATCGGTAAGGCACCGGCCTCCGACGACATAACCAGCAGGTTATCGTGGGTAAGGCAGTAACGAGAGGGGCGCAGGCCATTTCGGTCGAGCGTTGCCCCAACCGTAACCCCATCGGTAAAACATACCGAGGCAGGACCATCCCAGGGTTCGATCAGTGAAGCATGGTACTGGTAGAAAGCCCGTTTGTGAGGCTCCATATCCTCACTTTGCTGCCAGGCCTCGGGAATGAGCATCATCATTACTTCCGAAAGGGAACGACCATCCATATAAAGTAACTCAATGATATTATCGAGGTTAGCTGAATCGGATCGGCTCGAATCGCATATAGGCTTCAGCATATTGAGTTCCTCTTTACTGAAGAGGTTACTCTTTAGCATGGTTTCCCTGGCACGCATCCAGTTCACGTTGCCAAGCACGGTGTTAATTTCACCGTTGTGAGCAATAAAACGAAAGGGTTGCGCCAGCTTCCACTTTGGAAAAGTATTGGTAGAAAAGCGGGAATGAACCAGTGCGATGGCTGTTTTAAAGTCAGGATCCCCCAGGTCATTGTAAAAAGGTTTGAGCTGAAAAGTTGTAAGCTGCCCTTTGTATATTACTGTCCTGTAAGAGCAGGAAGGAATGTAGAAAGCATCGCGCGTACCTTCAATAGAATCGTGAATTGTATTACTTACGTAATTTTTAAGTAAATACAGCTTTCTTTCAAGTTCCATGTCACTGAGGCCGTCTGCGCTCTCAATAAATGCCTGCTCGATAACCGGGATGGTTTCCCGGTTAGCTTCACTTAATCCGGCAGAATTGAAAGGTACAACTCTTTCAGCAATCAGGCGCAAATTAAGTTTCTGTAACCCTTCAGCCATCACACGCTTGCAGGCAAGGTATTGTGAATCGTCAGGAGGATAAAAAATCATGGCAACACCATACTGATTGTGTGCTGGAACAGGTACATGCTGCTTATTCAGCTCCCGGGAAAAAAAATCATGAGGCTTTTGAACCATGATCCCTGCTCCATCACCACTCAGAGGATCACAACCGCAAGCACCACGGTGTTCCATATTTTCAAGCATGGTGATGGCTTGCTCTACTACCTCATGTTTACTATAATTATTTAAATCAGCTACGAATCCTATTCCGCAAGCATCATGTTCTTCCTGCGGAAGATATAATGGAAATTGCTCTCTCATAAACAAGTCTTTAAAGTGCAGCTGCAGCAGTAATGATGAAAAGGAGCAATCACCTGGCGTGATTGTGGCTGCGGCTTGCAATAATCAATTTAGGCTATACAAAATTTAATTTTGTACCTCGTAATATAGTCCATTTATAGTAGTAATAAAAATGGGTTTTTGTGCCAATTATTCTGTTTAAGAGAGCTTTATGAGCTTATACAGTACTTATTTTTTACGTGTAATTGTGAAAAGCTGATGTATTATTAACATTTTGTTAAAACAACAATTGAAATCAATTTCATTTTGAGAATATAGTAAGTTTTTAATATAATTGTATTATTCTATGAAAATTGATCGTATTAGTGCCTATTCTTTTAACTTTTTAAAGATTGTTGTTGTGGTTTTCTGTTGTGCTTTTTAACTAAATAGAAGGGCTTAATACTGATTTTTATTTTATGTATAAAATATAATTCTGTGTAAGAGTATATTATTAGAATAAAATTAAAAATCGTGTAGCACCGTGTCGAGCAAGAAGAAATTATTTCTTCAATAAAAGAGCCAAAATATTAAATAATTAATTTTTTATTAGCTTATTCTACTCCAGTTTACCACATTATTCCGCAATGATTTGATGTGGTTATAAATAGGTAAATGTTCGGGAAGCTGGAGTTTTGCGTCTACTTGTAGAACCTGCTTTGCCTTTCTTCTGGCCTCTTCCAGGATAGCCCCATCCTGGCTCAGATCGGCAACCAGTAAATCAAGGATACCACTTTGCTGAGTGCCTGCAAGGTCGCCCGGCCCTCGAATAGTCAGGTCGATGTCGGCAATTTCAAACCCGTTATTTGTACTAACTAATGTATCTAAACGGGTGCGAGCATCTTTACCCAGTTTGTTACCTGATATTAGAATACAATACGATTGTTCTGCACCCCTTCCAACTCTTCCTCTCAACTGGTGTAACTGGGCCAAACCAAACCGTTCGGCGTTTTCAATTACCATAACTGAAGCGTTAGGAACATTTACTCCAACTTCTATTACCGTTGTGGCTACCATAATTTTGGTCTTTCCTTCTACAAAGCGTTGCATCTCATATTCCTTGTCTTCAGGGTTCATCCGGCCATTTACAATACTTACGGAAACATCAGGAAATGCCCTTTGAACAGATTCGTAACCATCTTCCAGGTGTTTGAGGTCTAGTTTTTCTGACTCTTCAATTAGTGGATACACAACGTATACCTGTCTTCCTGCATTAATCTGTTCCCGCAGGAAACCGAAAATTCGTAATCGGTTACTGTCAGTACGGCGAACGGTTTTAATTGGCTTTCTACCGGCTGGTAATTCATCGATAATCGATAGATCGAGATCGCCGTACAATGTCATGGCCAGGGTGCGTGGAATAGGAGTGGCAGTCATAACCAGCATGTGTGGGGTAAACTGTTTATTTTTCTTCCACAATTTTGCTCGTTGAGCCACACCGAATCGATGTTGTTCATCTACTACCGCCAGCCCAAGATTTTTAAACTGAACCTTATCTTCAAGTAGAGCGTGAGTGCCGATAATAATATTTAGCTCACCACTCCGTAGTAGGTCATCAATGACTTTACGTTCGCTTTTCCGGGTTGACCCGGTAAGTAAAGCGATGCGCAGGTTCAACTGGTTAGCAAACACTTTTAGCCCGCTAAAATGCTGTTCGGCCAATATTTCAGTTGGAGCCATCAGGGCTACCTGTGCGTGGTTACTGATGCAAATCAACATACAGATGAAAGCAACAATAGTTTTTCCGCTTCCTACATCACCCTGCAATAATCGATTCATTTGTACTCCCGACTGCATGTCTTCAAAAATTTCCCGAATTACTTTTTTCTGGGCTCCGGTTAAATCAAAAGGCAGGTACTCTTTATAAAAAGTATGCAACAGTGAGGTGTTTTTAAATACCTGCCCGGGGAGTTTAGATTGTTCGCCCAGCCGCTGACTTAAAATTTGGAGTTGAACAAAGAACAATTCTTCAAATTTCAGTCGCTCTTTAGCCTTCTCCAGCATAACGTGATTATCGGGAAAATGAATATTATGCAGAGCAGCACATTTCGAAATCATTTTCTGTTCCCTGATCATAGCTTCCGGAAGCGTTTCAGGAATATCATCTCCAATGTTATTCAGGAGCCTTCGGGTTAAACGCGCCAGGTTACGGCTATCAATACGTTTTTTCTTTAACTTTTCAGTGGTGGAGTAAACCGGAAGGAGTGGATACTGTACCGGTTTGGAAGGATCGTATTGTTCCAGCTCGGGATGAACGATGTTAAGTTTCCTTCCGAACGCTGAAGGTTTACCAAAGGCAACATAAGAAACACCAGGCTGGATCATAGAAGCAACTTGCTGGATTCCCTGAAACCACACCAGTTCAATTTCACCCGTATCATCTCGAAAATGAGCTACCAGCCTCTTTTTAGGTGGCTTACCGACCGTTTCAAGGTGAGTAATTTTACCAATAGCTTGTATGTATGGCATTTGGGGGTGAGTACTACCCAGCGCATGATACTGGGTTCGGTCTTCGTGGCGAAAAGGATAGTGCTGAATCAGGTCGCCGTAGGTTTTAATGTGTAATTCCTGATCTAGTAGCAGCGCCAGTTTCTCTCCAACCCCTTTTAAATATTTAATATCCTTTTCAAAAGCTTTACTCATTATTTAGCACGGTCCTTCCACTCCAATGTGTTCAGCATACGCAGCATATCTTTTTTAATGTATTCAATTACCGGAGCAAGAGAATCATTTTTGGTTGCCACCGGGAAATAAAGGGCACCGCGAAGGAAATGATTAACCGAGTCAGTGGTGTAAAACTGAAACTGACTGGGTACCTCTCCGCTCAGTTCAGCAACCATGGCCACGTTATTATTAGGGGTTTGTAACACACGCTCGTCAATTGAGTAAGCTTTAATCTGGTGTTTGGATGTAAGTGTATAAGCATCCTGAAGTAGCTCACGTAACCGCTCACGGTCATTATTTACTGTTTTATAGGTAATTTCAATATTGGCCTGGTGTTCGGGATAATGAATATTGATCCAGTACTTCTCGCTGTTGGTGCCCGAGTCGTTGTTCAGGGTAGCATGTGCGGAGTAAGCGAATTGATAAGGAAAAGTGTCGGGTAAATGCTGGTAGGCATGTTCGGGCATTTCAATCCGGTTATATCCTACAGGCTTTGGTACATAGTTGGTACCGCAAGCAATTAAAAGCAGCAGGATGGGAATGGTAATAAAGTGGTATTGAATTAAATAAAACTTAAACTTGCTCCAGGTCATTTTCAGATATAATAATTCCGTCGCTATCTACATAAACATAATGGCCGGGAGTGAAAGTTACACCGGCAAAACTGACGGGGACATTTAACTGGCCTTCGCCTTTTTTTATGCTTTTTTTAGGACAGGTGGCTACGGCCCTGATTCCAATAGAAATCTTGTTTATTTCATCAACGTCGCGAATGCACCCGTTTATTATCACGCCTGCCCAACCATTTTCACTGGCCAGGCGTGCAAGGTTATCGCCCATCAAAGCACAACGGGTAGAAGCTTTACCATCTACAACGAGTACTTTGCCATCTACTTTTTCTTTCAGTTTCTCCTTAACCAGCACATTATCATCGAGAACACTTACTGTACTAATCGGGCCATAGAAAGAATTTACTTCTCCAAAACTACGAAATAGTGGTTGAGCAACCCGGATTTGCCGCTCAAATAAATCGCAAAGATCGGCAGTTATAATGGAATTAGTCATAGCTGTTTATTTAATGAAATGAATATAGCATCTGTTAAGAGAACTTCAAACGTCTGTAAAATAGAAAAGCCCAACCGGTAAGGTAGGGCTTTCCATTCTAATAATCTGCAAGCAGTTACCACATCAGGATTTTATCTCAATTTGCTCGCCTGCGCGATTTCTAAATGAATAGTCTACCAAACCAAGTGATGAGTCCTTTACCATGTGTATCCATCGCTTATACTTGAAAAACCATTTTACCTGTTGCGAAATTATGCCTTTGGTAAAATACGCATGAAGGTAGGGATGCAGGGCAAGGGTAAGATGCTGTTCATTTTGCTTGGAAACGAGGAAATCAACGTTTCTATTCACCTGATCGGCTACCAGGATACTCGGGGCAATTTTTCCAGTTCCACCACAGGTAGGGCAAATTTCCTTGGTAACAATATTCAGCTCGGGGCGTACTCGCTGACGGGTAATTTGCATAAGCCCGAATTTGGTAAGCGGAAGAACAGTGAATTTAGCCCGATCATCTTTCATCTCTTCTTTAATTTGCTGATATACGGCTTTCTTGTTTTCAATCTTGCGCATATCAATAAAATCAATAACGATGATCCCGCCCATATCTCTCAAACGTAGCTGGCGGGCAATTTCTTTGGTCGCCTGCAGGTTTACGTTTAGAGCAGTTGTTTCCTGGTCTTTTTCTGAGTTGGACTTATTCCCGCTGTTCACGTCAATGACGTGAAGAGCTTCAGTATGTTCTATGATCAGGTATCCCCCCTGAGGAATACTCACCGACTGGCCGAAGAGAGATTTTAGCTGCTTTTCTATCCCGAAGCTTTCAAAAATCTTCGATTTGCCACGGTAAAACTTAATAATGCTCTCTTTGTCGGGGGCAATATTGTGAATATAACCTTTAACATCATCGAACATTACCTGTTCATCAATGATGATAGAGTCGAAGCTTTCGTTAAGCATATCCCTAAGCAAAGATGAGGCTCTGCTCACCTCTCCAACCACTTTTTCTCGTGGTTTAGCTTGGTTTAGGCGTTTCACTCCGTTTTCCCACTTGCTAACCAGGTCGCGCAGGTCCCTGTCCAGTTCAGCTACATCTTTCTTCTGGGCTACTGTGCGAATGATTACTCCGAAGTTCTCCGGCTTGATTGAAGACAAAAGTCTAGCCAGGCGTTTCCTCTCGTTTTTGTTGGTGATTTTTTTGGAAATGTTCACCACATTAGAGAAAGGTACGAGGATCAAATACCTTCCCGCGATCGACAACTCACAAGATAACCGTGGCCCTTTGGTGGATATTGGTTCTTTAACGACCTGAACGAGAATCTGCTGATTCCTATTGAGTACCTGGGATATTTTTCCCAGCTTATCAATGTCTTTCTCGTTTTTAAATTTGCTTATCGTAGGTGCTACACCGTTTTTACTGTTTTGTATTTGTTTGGTGTACTTGTTAAGCGTTCTAATCTGAGGACCAAGGTCCAGGTAATGTAAAAAAGCGTCTTTTTCGTATCCAATATCAATAAAGGCGGCATTAAGCCCCTGTACAACTTTTTTTACAGTACCCAGATAAATATCCCCGACAGTGAATTTATTATTATTGTCGTCCTGGTGGAACTCGATGAGCTCCTTATCCTTTAGTAGGGCAATGCGGCATCCTTCCTGAGTTGAGTTAATTACTAATTCATTACTCAACACATCAGTAAATTAAGCGCTATCATGGAGATAGCGCGGGTAAAACATAACTTAAAAACAGTTATATTGTATTATGAAGGAGTAAACCGATGTTAGTTCAATCGTTACTTCTTCTTATGACGATTTCTTCTCAGTCTTTTCTTTCTTTTGTGCGTAGCGATTTTATGTCTCTTTCTTTTTTTACCACAAGGCATAACTATAATATTTTAATGTTACAATAATTTATTTAAGGATCAGGTATCTTTTTCCTTCCTGTTCCTACGCGTTATTTAAATACTCTGCAACGGCTGATTGTATGCCCGGATCATTCGTTAACGACCGGGTTTTCTCAAGTTGCTCAACTCCTTTTTCACGGCTTCCCGATTCCAAATAAGCAACACCCAGGTAAAACTGCCCTTCAATATTCTCAGGGTACAGACGAACCAGTTTTTCGAAACGGGTTACGGCCTTTTCGTATTGCCCCGACTGGAGGGATAGCAAACCAAGGTTATACAGCGTTAGCTGATGCTTCGGGTTTTCCTGTATAATTTCCCTCAGTTGAAAAATACCCTGCATGGGATTATCACCTGAAAGATAGGTCATGGCTTGCTTGGCCTTACTATCGAGATCCGATGGATTTAACACCAAAACTGAATCGTAATAAGTTCTGGCTCGTAAACCCATTTTGCTTTCTTTACCAGCATCCAGTGCAAATGTGTAGGCTTCGTAATATAAGTCAGCCGTACGCCTGTACTGTTCTGCCGATTGCTTCATTGCGGCTGTTTGCGCCATGAAGAAAGCTGCGCTGTCGTATATGCTGGCAACGCGATATGCTTCCGACAATGAAGTTGCAAAATTAATAAAATTTTCTTTACCAGTACTATTTTTTAACCGATCTCTTAATTCAATGATTTTCTGGCGATCAGTTTCCGATATGTTGTCGGTATGGTTATCGGTAGCAAGAGAAGATGAAGAAGAGGATTCAGAACTCGTCTGTTCGGTAGCCAACCCGCCACTTTCATTGCTTACAACTACCCTGGGTAACGTAAACAAAAGCGTTAGGAGGCCAAGTGCAACGGCAGATGCAATAATTTTTTCCTTTAACATGTACTTTTGAACCTTATGTACCTACAAGAAACAAAAGTATAAAAAGTAAAGTTTAATGCTTATTTGCAGAACCGTTGCTAGAAAGGTTTTCTTTCAATTTATTACTGTATTTAATTTTCTCCACGAATACTTTCGAGGGTTTGAAACTGGGAACAAAGTGTTCTTCAATTACAATGGCTTCATTTTTGGCAATGTGACGCCCAATTTTACGGGCTCTTTTCTTGTTAACAAAACTGCCAAACCCCCTTATATAGATATTATCACCTTCTGCCATTGAGTTTTTAACCACAGTGAAGAAAGCCTCTACGGTAGTATACACATCGGCTTTATCTATGCCGGTATTTTCTGATATCCTTGCAACAACATCTGCTTTAGTCACTTCTCTGTATTTTAGTTAAATAGTAATTTTACAAGAATTAACATTTGTAAATTTATGGGCTCGATTTTTAATATGAAAATTAAAGAAATAAAAACTGAACTGCTTACTTACGCGTGTTCAAAAAATTGTAAAACCTTATAAATCACGAATTTATTGTGAATGACAAGCTGTTTTCCGATAATCTATTAGAATGGTACAATAAAATGGGCAGAGACTTGCCCTGGCGACGTACCAAAAACCCCTATAAAATATGGTTATCCGAAGTAATATTACAGCAAACCCGCGTGGCTCAGG
Organism: uncultured Roseivirgaceae bacterium; assembly: GCA_964542855.1. Taxonomy (GTDB): domain Bacteria; phylum Bacteroidota; class Bacteroidia; order Cytophagales; family Cyclobacteriaceae; genus CAZIWJ01. The sequence goes on along the minus strand of CAZIWJ010000011.1, from coordinate 12,441 downwards.
GGCTTCCGTATTACAAAAAATTCATCGAGAAGTATCCGAATGTGCATGAATTAGCTCATGCCAGCGAACAGGAAGTGCTGCGACTATGGCAGGGGCTAGGCTACTACAGCAGGGCTAGAAACCTGCACACCTGCGCCAAACATATAGTGGAACACTATGAAGGGGCTTTCCCCGGTACTTACCAGGAATTGCTCCGGCTAAAAGGCGTGGGCACTTACACCGCAGCTGCAATAGCTTCGTTTTCTTTTAATGAAGTAGTACCTGTGGTAGATGGAAACGTAATGCGGGTACTTTCCAGGATATTTGGTATGTACGATGATATTTCCAGCAGCCCGACAAAAAAAGTATTTTTTCGCAAGGCACAATATCTTATTGATCCTAATCACCCTGCCGAATTTAACCAGGCAATTATGGACTTTGGCGCCATGCAGTGCACACCTAAAAAACCTGATTGCCTGTTCTGTCCTTTCAGAGAGCATTGTTACGCTTTTTTGCACCAGATGCAGAATGAATTACCGGTGAAAAGTAAGAAAACTAATCAGCGTAAAAGGTTTCTGCAATATTTTGTCATTGAATACGATAATCAACTTCTAATGAAAAAGCGCGACAATAAGGGAATTTGGGCAGGGTTATATGAATTTTACCTGCTGGAGAGTGATCATCAGCCGGATAGTCCCGATAAACTTGAAGATCCAAGGGCTCAGTACGCACTTAACAATACCGTAATTGAGGAAATCAGCGCTCTTTTTCAGCATCAATTGTCCCACCAGTTGCTGAATGTTACCTTCTATAAACTCAAAACGACCAATTATAAACTTATTCAGCAATATGAACGTGAAGGTTATTATCTTTACAGCATGAATAAAGTTGAAGAGTTGCCTAAACCCACCCTGATTGTAAGGTATTTAGAAAGTGCTTTCAACTGAAAATTATTATATTCAAATATATTTAATAACTAAAATCAACAGCATATGGCTGGAGTAAACAAGGTAATGTTAATGGGTAACCTGGGTGCCGACCCTGAAGTACGCCACCTTGAAAGTGGAAGTGTGGTAGCTAATATTAGCCTGGCAACAACAGAAAATTACACCAATAGGAACGGAGATCGGGTGGAAGAAACCGAATGGCACAAGGTTGAACTTTGGGGCAAACTGGCTGAACTGGCCGAAAAATACCTCAGCAAAGGGAGAACTGTATTTATTGAAGGTAAAATTAAAAGTAATGTTTATCAGGATAAGGAAGGGGTGAACCGTAAAGATATCAAAGTGAGGGCCCTGAGCATGCAGTTCGTAGGCGGACGATCAGAAACGGTAAATCAAAACCCTCAACCTGCCGTGGCTGATAGCGGAAACGGCTCTTATCCTGGTGTTGAAAATTCGGATACAGATGGTAACGACGACCTCCCGTTCTAGTTTTTTTACTAAACCCTGAGCTTTGGAAGCAACAGCTGACGAACCATTTCAATCGCTTTTACATCAAATTGTAGTAAATATGGGTGCTTCGGCATCCTTTTACATCATTAGTATCCTGGCTTTGTTGTGCCTACTGTTTTTATCGGCACTCATTTCAGGATCAGAAGTTGCATTCTTCTCGCTTTCTCCCGAACAGGTTTCATTCTGTAAAACTTCCGACAAGGAAAAAGACAAATCCATTGTCAGGCTACTGAAAGAACCTCATTACCTGCTGGCAAATATTTTAATTCTGAACAATCTGGCTAACGTAGGTTTAATTGTCCTGTCTACGTATGTTACTACCCGCATTTTTGGTAGCGATGGATCGGTAGTAGTACTGTTAACCATTATAGTAACCCTTGCGCTGGTTTTTTACGGCGAACTGGTTCCCAAACAATTTGCCAGTGAAAATAATCTGTCATTTGCCCAGCTGGTGGTTTTGCCCCTATCACTGGCCGGGCGAGTGATGCATCCGTTAGCCTGGGTGCTAACACGCATGAGTAACCTTATAGAAAGGCGAATTGAAAACAGGGGTTACCAGGCGTCGGTTGATGAACTCAACCAGGCGCTAGAAATTACAACGCGTACAGATACTTCGGAAGAAGAAAAAGGTATTCTGAAAGGTATTGTAAACTTCGGTACGCTGAGTGTTAAGCAGGTTATGCGCTCCCGACTCGATATTACAGCGCTCGATTACCAGACTGATTTCCATACCCTTATGGATAAAATAAATAAAAGTGGTTATTCGCGTATTCCGATATATAAAGATACCATCGATAACGTAGAAGGTATACTGTACATTAAAGAGGTTTTACCTTACATTGAAGAACCCGACACTTTTGCCTGGCAAACCCTTATTCACAAAGGTTTTTTTGTACCGGAAAACAAAAAAGTTGATACGCTGCTGCGCGACTTCCAGGAAAAGAGGGTTCACATGGCCATTGTAGTAGATGAATACGGAGGTACTTCAGGGCTAATTACCCTTGAAGACGTTATTGAAGAAATTGTTGGTGAAATCAATGATGAATTTGATGACGACGAGGTTCACTTCAATAAGCTCGATGAAAGCACCTTTGTTTTCGAAGGAAAAACCACGCTCAATGATTTCTCTAAAATCACTAACGAAGACTCCAGTGTATTCGATGAGGTGAAAGGGGAAAGTGAATCGTTAGGCGGATTACTCCTGGAAATACACGCCAAGTTGCCCCGGGCCGGTGAAAAAATCGTTTACAAAAACTTTGTTTTTACCGTTGTTGCGGTCGACCAGAAAAGAATTAAGCGGGTGAGGGTATTTATTCGTGAACCGTTCCAATCATCTAAAATGAACCCTGTTAATAAAACTGAATAAATGCTGGAACTAAATTACCGGGTTTTAGGAAAAGGAAAACCTGTAATCATTCTTCATGGCGTTTTTGGAACTGCAGATAACTGGCAAACTTTTGGGAAAAAGCTGGCAGAAAGCTACCAGGTTTACCTGGTCGATCTTCGTAATCATGGGCTTTCTCCGCACAGTAACACCTTCGACTATCCCAGCATGGCAAAAGACATACAACAGTTTTGTGCCCGCCATAGTATTCAGAAACCTGTATTATTAGGGCACTCCATGGGCGGAAAGGTTGCCATGTATTGTTGCGTAATGTACCCTGAGTTGGCTGAAAAACTAATTGTAGTGGATATAGCCCCCAGGGCCTATCCTGTTCATCACCAGAAAATTCTTGAAGGGCTCAACGCAGTAAGGTTAGAACAGGCAACAAGCAGAAAAGATGTTGAAGAGCAATTAGGGGAATACATTCCCGAGTTTGGAGTGAGGCAGTTCCTGATAAAAAACCTGAAGAGAAGTGCAGGTAATCATTTTCAGTGGAAATTAAACGTACCGGTTATCAGTAACAACATTGAACTTATCGGAAAGAAAGTACCGGACGATAAACCCATTAAAATACCGGCATTTTTTATCAAAGGAGAGCAATCGCATTACATCCGGAAATCGGATTATCAACAAATAAAATATCTGTTTCCTCAGGCTACCATAGCTTCAGTAACGGGCGCAGGGCACTGGGTACACGCCGAAAAACCAGCAGAACTGCTGGCGGAAGTTCAGTTTTTTTTATCAGGAGCCTAATTTCCGGACCAGGTATAAAACCAAAGAAATTACCACACTTATTACAATACAGGTAACGATAGGGAAATAAAAAGTGAAATTTTCTCTCCTGATTACTATGTCGCCCGGCATTTTCCAGGTGTCTGTAAATTTAGAGGCTACCCAAAATAACCCTCCGGCTATCAGCAGTATACCTCCAAACACAAGTAGCATTCGTGCTATCTTTTCAATTTCCATAATATATAAAATTAGGGGCGTACCGGTTATTGGTTACTTTTGCTAATGTAACGTCCTGATTTTATTTCTGGTTTGAATAGAATTACGTTATCTCAATTCCTTTAACTCATGAGTAAACATAATAACGGAAAGCTTTTTATTATTCCGATAGTTGTTTCCAGTGGCACGCAGCACGAAGTAATTCCACCGGTTGTTCGTGATACCATTGCTGGCCTTAATTACTTCATGGTTGAAAATGCGAGAACTGCACGCAGATTCATTAGTTCGCTAGATGAAGGTATAGCTATTGATTCGCTCCATTTTGAAGTGCTGGATAAACGAACTACATCCACTGAAGTTGAAAAGTACATGCAACCATTGCTAAGCGGTGAAAACGCCGGTGTGCTATCAGAGTCGGGTAGCCCTGGTATAGCCGACCCCGGTGCAATGGCTGTAAAGTACGCCCATCGTCATAATATCCGGGTTATTCCACTGCCGGGGCCTTCTTCTATCACGCTGGGGTTAATGGCTTCCGGTTTCAACGGACAATCATTTACTTTCCACGGTTACCTGCCCATTAATAAGCATGAACGAAAAAAAAAGATCATAGAACTGGAAAAAGAGTCTGCTAAACAGTCTCATAGTCAGGTATTTATAGAAGCTCCCTACAGAAACACACAGCTTTTTCGCGATTTATTGTCTTATTGTAAAGAGGATACCTATATTTGTTTGGCAAGTGATCTGACAGGAAGTAGTGAATTTGTAAAAACCCTTCGTGTTAAGCAATGGAAAAGTATTTCTGTTGACTTGCACAAAATTCCTACCGTATTCCTCATTTTTAGTGATTAAGGTCACAGTTTCACTTGCTGTAATCTTTCATTATTTAAACAATTAAATATGTCTTATCTATTTACCTCAGAATCTGTTTCTGAAGGCCATCCCGACAAAGTTGCAGACCAGATATCCGACGCCATTCTCGATTCAATTTTAATGCAGGACCCCGATGCCAGGGTTGCTTGTGAAACTTTTGTAACGACCGGATTAGTAGTCGTCGGTGGTGAAGTTACTACTCAGGCCTATGTGGAAATTCCCGATATTGTTCGCGAAACCATTAATAAAATCGGGTACAACAAAGACAATTATATGTTTGAAGCAAACTCCTGCGGGGTACTGGTAACTCTCCATAACCAGTCGCCTGATATTGCTATGGGAGTTGATTCAGATGATGATAAGGAGCAGGGAGCTGGCGACCAGGGAATGATGTTTGGGTATGCTACAAAAGAAACACCCGAATATATGCCTATGGCATTAGCTTATTCGCACCGCCTCGTTCAAAAACTGGCTCAAATAAGGAAAAGCCACCCGGAAGTGATGGGGTATCTTCGTCCCGACTCTAAAGCGCAGGTAACTGTTGAGTACGATGATAACAACCAACCGGTACGTGTTCATACCGTAGTGATATCTACTCAGCACGATGATTTCGTAAAAGCAGAATCTAATTCTGAATCGGCTAGAAAAGCTGCGGAAAAAGCAATGCAGTCCCGCATTAAAGAAGACGTGGTTGAGCACGTAATTAAGGAAGTTATTCCTAATGAGTTGTTAAAAGACACTATATACCATGTAAACCCTACCGGTAATTTTGTTATTGGTGGCCCTCACGGAGATGCTGGCTTAACGGGTAGAAAGATTATCGTTGATACCTACGGTGGAAAAGGAGCACACGGAGGCGGTGCTTTTTCCGGGAAAGATTCCAGTAAAGTAGACCGTAGCGCGGCCTATGCTACCCGCCACATTGCCAAAAATATGGTAGCAGCCGGTGTTTGCGACGAAATTCTGGTTCAGGTAGCTTACGCTATTGGTGTCGCTAATCCGGTATCTTTAACCGTTAATACATACGGTACAGCCAATGTGGATATGAGCGATACCAAAATAGCGGAAATGGCAACAGAATTATTCGACATGAGGCCGCAGGCCATTGTTCAGCGTTTGGGGCTTAAAAACCCTGTTTTTGGCGATACGGCTGCATACGGACATATGGGCCGCGAACCGTACGCTAAAGATTTGGAAGTTGAACGCGTGGAAATTCAAGAAGACGACAACGTGCGTAAAACGATCCATTACAAAGAGAAAAAGTCCTTTGAGTTCTTTACCTGGGAAAAGCTCGATTACGTAGATAAAATAAAAGAAGCTTTTAACCTGTAGTTCAGGGCTGAACACATAAAAAAAGCGCGGTCAACTTTCTGATCGCGCTTTTTTTTGCTAATGAAATTGATTTAAGTGGTTTTCTCTTCCCTGGAATTACCATTTTTAGTCTTATGCTTTCTCACCTGCCTTCTTAAAGCCTCAATGGTAGCATCGGTCGCTTCTTCAAATGTACCTGACACGGCTTTCGCAAAAAATTGTCCACCGGGGTAGTTTAATTTTATTTCAACTTGTTTGTTCTCTCGCTGTTTGTTCTTGTCGAGCCTTAAAAAAACTTCTCCATCAAGGATCCTGTCGTAGAAAGTTTCCAGCTTATCAGCTTTTCGCTGAATAAATTCAGTGAGCTTGATATCTGCATCGAAGTGGATAGAATGAATTTGTAGTTTCATATACTAACAAATTTAAGGTGAAAAATTAGGCTTTTGGATGAGCCTGATCGAAAGCCGATCGGAGCTGATCCAGTGAATTGTGGGTGTAAATTTGGGTTGACGCCAGGCTTGCATGTCCCAAAAGGTCTTTTATGGCGTTCAGATCAGCCCCGTTTTCAAGCAGGTGGGTAGCATAGGTATGCCTTAAAACGTGAGGGCTGCGTTTTTCAATGGTAGTAAACTGATCGAGGTACTTTCTAACGGTATGGTATACGAATGATTTAGTACACTGACAACCCTTGTCGTTAAGCAAAAGAAAAGGAATCGGTGCATCAACCACACGGGCTCTCTCGGCCAGGTACTTGTCAGTTACATTCAATAAACGAGAGTAACAGGGAACAATGCGATGTTTTCCCCCTTTGCCTTCTATTTTCAGTGTTTTCTTTTCCCAATCAATGTGCTCAGTTTTGAAATTAATCATTTCAGAAAGCCGGGTTCCCGTACCGTAAAAAAACTCAATAATCAGTCGATCGCGGTAACCAGAAAAATCGTGGGTGAAATGGTCACCTTCCAGCAGGTTTAAAATTTCTTTAACCTGCATAAAAAAAGGTAAAGGATACTTGGCTTTAAGCGCTTTGATTTTAAATGTTGGGTTGGCCTTGATTTTTCCCCGAAGTTGAATAAACTTATAGAAAGAACGTAAACAACTTATCTTGCGGTTTACTGATCGGGGCTTAACATTATTACTTATTAAAGACACCACCCATGCTCTTATGTCTGCCGCATCGGCATACATAACGGCAGTGTCTGGCCGATGATGCGCCATGAACAAACGGAATTGCTCCAGGTCGCTACTATAAGCAGCTAACGTGTCCGCACTCGACCGTTTTTCATAAGTAAGGAAGTTAATGTAGGTAGTAATCATGTTGGTGTTGATTCCTTCTAACAACATCAACATAATAAAAAAAGAGCTAAGTATTGCTCTTTTTTAGTAATTTTCTTCAGCGTACTTTTTCTGACGGTAAGCTGCTTTAATTTTTACGTTCCTTTTTTTAATTGAAGGCTTTTCGTAATGCGACCTCGAGCGAAGCTCACGGAGCGTTCCTGTTTTTTCGAATCGCTTCTTAAAACGTTTAAGCGCTTTATCTATTGATTCGTTTTCTTTTACGTTAACTATGATCATAAACAAATTTTATTTTAGGTCTGCAAAATTAATACTTTACCATTAAAAAAAAATACTGTAAGTAAAGTTCCTTTATATTTTGCACGCGTTATTTGTTCATCAGTTACATTGCCTGAACAAAGCAACATTGAATGCACGAAGTTCTTTCATTTTAAATTAGATCAGCTATTTTTGCTGAAATATAAATTGTTTAATTATATATAGTATTTTCCCAATAAAATCGTATGAAAATAGCAGTAGTTGGTACTGGTTACGTAGGTCTCGTAACCGGTACTTGTTTCGCTGAAACAGGAAATACCGTCAGTTGTATTGATATTGACGAGGGCAAAGTTCAAAAATTAAAACAAGGTATCGTACCAATTTACGAGCCGGGCCTCGACGTTTTGTTCGAGAGGAATACCAAACAAGGCAGGCTACAGTTTACTACAAGCCTTGCCGAAGGTATTGAAGAAGCCGACGTAATTTTCCTGGCCCTGCCAACACCTCCGGGTGAAGACGGCTCTGCCGATCTGCAATATGTACTTGGGGTTGCCGGCGAATTGGGGTACTTACTAAAAAAGTATACAGTTATTGTAGATAAGAGTACGGTGCCGGTTGGAACAGCTGAAAAGGTTCGTGCCGCTATTGCTGCCAACGCTACCGTTTCCTTCGATGTGGTTTCCAATCCTGAATTCCTGCGCGAAGGAGTGGCGGTAGAGGACTTCATGAAACCCGACCGGGTAGTAATCGGTTCTTCATCCGAAGCAGCCAAGGCCCTGATGGGTAATTTATACGCCCCGCTGGTACGACAGGGTAACCCAATCATATTTATGGATGAACGATCAGCCGAATTGACCAAGTACGCCGCGAATTCTTTCCTGGCTACTAAAATTACTTTCATGAACGAAGTGGCTAACCTCTGTGAATTGCTTGGCGCAGATGTAGATTTAGTCCGAAAAGGGGTTGGTACTGATACCCGAATCGGCAAACGCTTTTTATTTGCCGGAATTGGTTATGGTGGAAGCTGCTTTCCTAAAGATGTTCAGGCGCTGGCGAAATCATCGAACGATGTAAACTACGACTTCAGAATTTTATCTTCTGTTATGGATATTAATCATAAGCAGAAAATTCGCCTGGTTGAAAAAGTGCTGAAGCATTTTAATAATGATATTAAAGGAAAAACTTTTGCCATGTGGGGGTTGTCGTTCAAGCCATACACCGACGATATCCGGGAAGCGCCCGCACTTTATAACATCGATATCCTGCTGGAACACGGAGCAAACGTGAAGGTTTATGATCCGGAAGCAATGGATAACGTAAAAGCTCAGATCGGTGATAAAGTAACGTACTGCAACGACGAATACCACGCTGCTGAAAATTCAGATGCTATCCTAATTGTTACCGAGTGGCCGGAGTTCAGAACCCCTGATTTTACCAAGTTAGCGAAGCTAAAAGCGGCAAAATTAATTTTCGACGGAAGAAACGTGTACGACCTTGATGCTATGAAAGATCTGGGTTACACGTATTATAGCATTGGAAGAAATACTGTAAATGGCCAAGGATAGAGTACTGATAACCGGAGGCGCCGGATTTCTCGGATCCCACCTTTCTGATCGTTTCATCAAGGAAGGATATAAAGTAATTGCAATGGATAACCTGCTTACCGGGTCCATGCAAAATATAGAGCACCTGATGCATCTTGAAGACTTTGAATTTTACCACTGTGATGTGTCGAAATTTGTACACGTCCCGGGTGATATTAAGTACATTCTTCATTTTGCTTCCCCTGCCAGCCCGATTGAATACCTGAAAATGCCTATTCAAACGCTGAAAGTTGGCTCGCTGGGAACACATAACATGCTCGGTTTGGCCAGGGCCAAGAAAGCCCGCATACTGGTAGCATCTACTTCTGAGGTATACGGCGACCCTACCGTTCATCCTCAAACGGAAGAGTACTGGGGAAATGTTAATCCAATCGGCCCCAGAGGGGTTTACGACGAGGCTAAACGCTTCCAGGAAGCCATTACCATGGCTTACCATACCTTTCACGGACTGGAAACCCGAATCGTTAGAATATTCAATACCTACGGTCCCAGAATGCGACTGAACGACGGCCGGGTGCTGCCTGCCTTTATCACTCAGGCTCTAACGGGTAAAGATCTAACTGTATTCGGCGATGGTTCGCAAACCCGCTCGTTCTGTTACGTCGACGATTTGGTTGAGGGGATTTACCGGTTATTACTAAGCGATTATCATTTACCGGTTAATGTGGGCAATCCAGATGAAATTACCATCAGTGACTTTGCAGAAGAAATTATCCGGCTTACGGGAACTGAACAAAAGGTCATTTATAAAGAATTACCAACAGACGATCCTATGCAGCGCCGGCCGGACATAACCAAAGCAAAGGAAATTCTCGGCTGGTCGCCACAATACAACCGGGCTGAAGGGCTGAAACCAACCCTGGAATACTTTAAAAACCAGGTAAGCTCACTAAATACCTAAACCGATATGAATAAAATTCTGGTAACCGGAGGTGCTGGCTACATTGGCTCGCATACGGTGGTTGAATTGGTGAATTCAGGTTTTAAGCCCGTAATTATCGACAATTTCAGTAATGCTGAAAAAGATGTCATCGTACGTATTGAGCAAATTACCGGGAAACCGGTTACTTACTACGTGGGTAACTGCACTGACTTCAATTTTATGAGTGAAGTATTCAGAAAAGAAGGACCAGTGTCAGGTGTTATTCATTTTGCCGCAAATAAAGCAGTTGGTGAATCAACACAGCAACCTTTGCTATACTACGAAAATAACCTGCTTTCTCTTATTCAGGTGCTTAAAGTAATGCAGGCTTACAATGTTTCCGATGTTGTTTTCTCTTCCTCCTGTACTGTTTACGGCCAGCCCGACCAGTTACCGGTTACCGAAAACTCCCCGGTAAAACCGGCTAATTCTCCCTACGGATTTACCAAGCAGTTTTGTGAGCAGATTTTAACAGATACCGTTCAATCCGGGGCTGCACTCAAAGCCATTGCACTTCGCTACTTCAACCCGGTTGGGGCGCACCCAAGCGCAAAAATTGGTGAATTGCCAATCGGTACTCCCAACAATCTTGTTCCTTTTATTACTCAAACTGCTGCCGGCAAACGGGAAAAATTAACTGTTTTTGGAAACGACTATAACACTCCCGATGGTACCTGCATCCGGGACTACATTCACGTGGTCGACTTGGCAAAAGCCCACGTAAAAGCATTAAGCTACCTTGAAAGTAACAGGGAAAGGCAACACTATGAAGTTTTTAATATTGGGGTAGGCCAGGGAAGTACAGTACTCCAGGTCATTGATGCTTTTGAACAAGCTACCGGGGTGAAGCTAAATTATGAAATAGGGCCCAGGAGGCCGGGTGATGTAGAGAAAGTTTATGCTAATGCTGAAAAGGCACTGGGTCAACTAGGCTGGCAGGCAGGGCTTACTATAAACGATGCCATGAAAGACGCCTGGCGGTGGGAAGAGTCATTAAAAAACAGATAGTCATGGTCGTTAACCAGGCTTTACCCTTACCCGTTCGGTTGGTTAATCCTTGCTAAAGTCTATGGTGTCGATTTTATAGGCCCCTCCAAACTGTTTAAGCAGCATATAAACCCGGTAAGTTCCTTTCCCGTACGTGTACGTGCCAATTGCATACCTTAGTCCTTCGCTGGAAGAACCCTGGTGAATGTAGGTGAAATTTTCCGGAGGGTATTTCCTGAAAAAATCCCTGAGTACAATTTCAGCCCGGGTTTTGTTATAGCTCGACTTACTACCATTCATACTCATTTCAACCGTATCGTTCAGGTATTTTCCCAATTCTTTCGAACTCCCGGCTTTAATGGCTGCCCGGATATTATTTACAGCCTCTCCCTGGGCACGACTGAACGGAGCAAGATTTGCTACAAGCAGAAATGCAATACATATTGCTTTTATCTTCATAGTTGTAAGTTTATAACACTCTCAAACAGGAAAATAACGAAAACTGTGCCAAACCAAAAAAAGGAACTACCGGATCCATTGGTGGTCACGGGTAATTAAGCATATTTATTGCTCCTCACTTTCAATTTTATCCCATTGCTGTAAAATTTCATACAATCGTACCGTGGGCAGGCCTAATACATTCGTGTAGGAGCCCTCAATTTTTTTAACGGCAATCAACCCGATCCAATCCTGTATACCGTAGGCCCCGGCCTTGTCGTAAGGCTTACACGTTTCTATGTAATGATCGATTAACCGGCGATTCAACCGGTTAAAATGTACGGCCGTCATTTCATCAAATGATATTTTTCGGCTGGCAGATTTTACACAAACCCCGCTGTAAACTTCGTGTTGCCTGCCCGAAAGAAACTCGAGCATCTCAACGGCCTCCTCGTAACTGGCCGCTTTATTCAACACCCGATCCTCGCATACAACAGTGGTATCGGCAGTGATTCCTATCTCATTTTCATTAAGGGTTAAGGAATGAGCTTTCTTCTCCGCCAGAAATTTGGCTATTTTTCTTACATCCATTGTTTCAGGAAAGGTTTCCTCTACATTTAACTTTCGTAGCGTATAATCAATACCCAGGTTGCTGAGTAATTCCTGCCTTCGGGGCGATTGGGAGGCTAGTATAATGGAATATTTATTATTCATGGTTAGGATTAATTTCACCAAACACAAAGCCACAAATTACTTTGGGAAAGAAGAAGGTTGATTTCTGGGGGAGTACATTACCGCTGTAACAAACTTCTTTAATTTGTTCAATGTCTAATTCATTCAAAATAATTGCAAGAGATACTTTTCCGCTGTTTATCCGGTTCAGGCAACTGGTAAAATTACGTTCATAGTTAATAACTGTTGAGCAGGGCTGCTGTTCCCGTGAAATACCCAGTATTCGTTCAACCAGAAAATAATGAACCAGTGTTACGTCCA
>CAZIWJ010000010.1:0-30514 GCA_964542855.1 uncultured Roseivirgaceae bacterium | reverse complement strand
TATCGAGTTGCTGCAATTTTACCATCCGGGCCAGCGGATCGAGTTCCCGGACGTTGGTATTGGTTATGGTCAGGCTCTGCAGGTTGAGCAGGCGACTTACCGGTTCCAGGTTAAAGATGTCGGTATTGCCAGACAGGTCCAGTTCCGTAATACTGGCAATGGCCGCCAGCGACTCCTTGTTCACTGTACTGCGGATATTAATTTTCCCGTTAATAATGCTTTTCCACGTGGGCGAAAGCTCCGTGTACCAGCGCATCAGCGCCTGCGATTCGTAAATCACCAGTACTTCAGGTTTATTGAGTGCAAAGCTCCGGGCTTCTTCTTCCGGCACCAGGGTATTATCGCAATATACCTTTAACAGGTTAGGCAATGCTTTTAACGGGGCTATACTTTTCACCGGGGTACTGGTAGCCCGGATAATTTTCAGGGAAGGGACCTTCGTTAAGGGCGATAAATTGCTTACTGCAGTGTTTTCCAGGTTAATGAGTTGCAGTTCGGTCAGGTATTTCACAATAATAACCTGGTTAACCGGGGTTTGCGAAATATCGAGTGAAGTAAGCCGGGTAGCCCTTTCCAACCCGGCCAGGAACTGAATCCGGGTGTTGCTGCATTGCAGGTCGGTGAGTTCGGGTACGTATTGAATATCGGCCAGGCTGCTGATAGCCGTTTCATTAATTACCAGCTTTTCCAGCCCCGGGAAAGCCTGTAACCATTGGAGCGACCGGATATCGGTACGGGAAGCGATAATTTCTTTCATCTGCCGGTTCCCCGAAAGCGCGATGAGGGTATTAACCGGTGTATTGGTAACATTTATGCTGGTAAGCTGGGTGAGCCCGCTTATGGGGGAAAGACTGCTTACGTTGGTATTGCTAATGTCGAGTTTTTTTAGCCGCCGCAATTTAGCCAGCGGGGCCAGGTCCTGGATGCGGGGATATTCCTGCAGGCTGATTACCTCCTGGTCTACCATACTGGTAAGTACTTCCAGGGGGAGTTCTGAACGATAAGCACTGAACCGATCGCGGAAAAACGACTGCCATACAGGAGGCAAACTGGCCCACCAGGTTTTCAGTTCGGCTTCGTAATTGGCTGAGGTAGAATAAATACTGGCAATTTTCAATTCCTGCTTTTCCGCGTCAATATTAATTTCAAAGTAGCGGTTTAAAACAGAGTTTACTGAATCGCCATCAGATGTTAGTCCTTTCAGGATACGCTGCGTACTAACCAGCAGATAGTTTTTTCCCTTTTCGTTAACGTCGTAGCGGGTATTGAGTACCTTTAGTTCGTAAGTGGCATCGGTGAAGAAAAAATCAATATCGCGCAGGTAGTCCTGGATATTTTTATTGGTGGCCACTTCGCGTTGGGTGAGGTCATCTTCCACCTGTACTTCGGCGTCGCGGAAAACCTTGGTGTAGCTTTCGTTAATGATGGTGTTTTTTTGGCGGGTACTTACGTTTTCATCGGCCAGGGTATTAAACAAAAATTCTACGAAAGAAACCATTTGGGTGGCATCCTCACGAAAGGATTCCTTTTCAAGCGGCGTTAGTTCAACCCTCTGGGCCAGCGAAAGAAAAGGGAGGCAGAGAAACAGCACGGTAACCAATGAGCGCATTCGGCAGGGATGTTGTTGAAGAGGGTTAATTAGCATTAGCCGGTTAAAATTGCTCATAATAGAGGAATTTTTTCAACAGGTCTTTTTCTTCCTGGCTTGTTTGCACCAGGTCGGAAATGAGCCAGCCGGTGTTGTAGCCATCGCGGTTAAACCGCGAAAGGGCAAAGTACCAGCCTTCAACCTGGAAGAAATGGAAACGAACGTGAGTAACCTTTTGAAAGGAAACTTCCCCGCTTTTCATGGCATAGAGCAGGAGGGAAAGGTAATCGGGCTGGTAATTGTTGGCCGTGTAAGCTTCCAGGGCTTCGGGATCGTCCATGATTTTACGCAGGTTCATGAACTCCAGCTCATGGCTGAGGGGGTGGAGAAATTTTTTAGCCTCTTTTTCAGAAACGGCAAACGACTCAGCAAAAGGCTTAAACCAGGCGTGGGTAAATATCCATTTGGAGCCTACGGGGGCTTCTTCCAACTTCATGAACAGGGTGGCCGGCTGGCTTTTCCCTTCGTAGTAGAACATGGTTTGTACTTCCGCAAACCAGTTTCCGCCGTGAAAATCGAGGTAATAATCATTTTTAATGACCTCTTTAGTGAATTGCGACTTTAGCTTATTATCCATGTTTCCGTCGCGGTTATTGAAGAGAATTGGCAGGTATTTGCGGCGGATTTCCTCATCGCGGTACTGCGGGTTTTTGGGGTAGTACCGGTCGCCTGAAGCATCTTCCTCTCCATTAAAGCGGCGCATGAACTGGTTTACCTGTTTGGTTTCGGCGTAGAAGCGGGAATCGTCGCCAAGGTACTCATCAATAACCTGTGCTTCACCCAACAGGGGGGCAAACCCTAACAGCAGCCCCCCGATTAGAATCCTTGCTAGCATTGGCTTTTTTACTAATAACCAAATAGTAAGCCGATGATTGTATGATTTAAGCAAAAATATAATTACGTCGTAGTTTCTGTTACCCGGATATCACCCAGGAGCACGTCCCAGAAATCGATGAGGCGGCCGCCGATCTGGGTTTGCTTCTTCTCTACGAATATGGTAATATCTTTTTTGGTGGTATCGCGGTAGTTCAAATTGTCGTCAGACGTCCCCTCGAAGCGCTGGAAAATGGTGATCACCCCCACGTAGCGGCCGTCGGGCTGCCTCTCCAGGTCGGAAACGTACTGAATATTGTACCATTTAATTTTTACGTTGTCGTAATTCAGGGCCATCAAATGCTCGAAATATTCACGTGCCCCGTAGTACTCGATATCGGGCCGGTTAAGCGACGAAACACCAATTTCACTTTCTTCGGCGAAGAGGCTTACGGCCCGGTCTACTACCCGGTTGGCTTCAGAAAAAGGCGTGTTTTTATTGCCAATGAGCGTGATGTAGGTACTCAGGTCGCGGATTTTTTCCAGCGCCAGGGAGTCGATAGCTTGTTTACGTTCCGGGGTAATGGTTTCCGTTTGGGCAAAGGTTTGCTGGTAGAAGATGGCAGCCAGGAACAGAAATATATATCGTGTACGCATAAATTTAATTTTTTAGAAGTTCTACTTCGGTAATTTTTCCGCCGCTATTGAATGACAGTTTTTCAATAGTATTGGGATTCTTTCCCTGGTCTTTCACGTAATTGAGGTAATCTTCAATGGTGGTGGGGCGATCGTAATCGCGTACATTCGGGGCCGAATAGAATACAATTAATACCGGGGTTTTGCGGGAAGCAAACATCGATAGTGCGTCGATAATTGTTCGGTTTGCCTGTCGTTTGTTACCAGACGAAGCAATTTGCTCTAAGTAGTTATTCAATTGTTGCTTCCGGGCTTCTTCATCGGCGTACCTGTCCGACTCATTTTTATTATCTATGATGTCCTCTTTTTCGGCCATTCGCCTTCGGGCTTCAGCAATTTGTTCCTCAACCAGTTTAATGAGCCGGTTCACCTCATCATCTTCCAGGTACAGGTTTTTTATGCGGGTAAGTTCCTGTTCCTTTTCGTCGATGGGCATATCCTCATCGTCGAGCAGGGCAGTTAAGTCTTCAATGGTTTGTGCAATGAGGTCCTGCTTGGCAGCAGCTGCTGCTTTTGCCTGTTTTTTGGCTTTGCATCCGCCCATACCCAGTCCGATAACCATTAGCAGGTATACCAGGATAAGCTGGGGGCTGGTACTGTGTTTTAACATGGTTGTGTTTTTTTAAGTTGAATATGCCTGATGTGCAGAAAAACTATTCTCATACGTTAGGAATAAGCACAAATATATAATAAGTACATAATAATATGCAGAAATGCGATAAATCGGATGCCCGGACCGATGATTTCACCCTACAATAAGGGTTATTAGCTGTAGAAGCAGTGACCATAATGTGGAGTTTTTCCACGATTCGGTAAATTCGCCGTATGCTAAACACCTTTGCCCGTAATTATTTTAATACCATTCTGTTTACGGCTACCATTGCCGGTTTCCTTATTCCAAAGCCCGGGGAATACAGCGGGCCGCTAATTTTAGGTTTACTGGCTTTTATAATCTTTTCCTCGTGTTTCAAGGTTAATTTTTCACTGGCATTTTTCCGTGAGCACAGCCGGTGGATTATCGGGTTCTACCTGCTTCGGTTCATTATTTTACCGGTAGTCCTGTTCAAGGTGCTGGAACCGATAGATCCTTATTTTGCAGTGGCACTGGCTTTACTCAGCCTGATGCCTGCCGGTGTAACTTCTCCGGCTTTCAGCAATGTGTTCGGTGGAAATACTGGTCTGTCGCTGGCATTATTAATTCTTAGTAGTTCGTTGGCCCCTTTTGTTATTCCCTACCTGGGAGGATATGTGTTGTCTACCCAACTGGATATCGACCAGAACCAGTTGTTATTAACCCTGGTAATCAGCGTATTATTACCCTATTTCCTGCATTTACCTTTCCGAAGGGTCGGAACGGTGAAAAAGTTCATGTACGGCCACGATGCCTTTATTTCTATTGTAGGAATAGCGGTTATTTTTTCGCTGGCTATTGCGGAATACCGCTCGGTACTACAAACCGACTGGAGCCGGCTAGCTGGTTACTTCCTGGTAAGTATTGCCGGGTTTGCCTTATTGTACCTGTTAGGGTGGGGCATTGCCTTTCGGGAATCGGTTTACCACCGGGTAGCCCTGCTATTTTCTTCGGGAGCTAACAACGTAGCTCTGGGAATTGTGGTCAGCTTTTTATATTTCCCCGAAAATGTGGGGATATTTTTCGTGGTTTCGGAAATTGTATGGGTGTTGATCCTGATCCCGGTGAAAAAAATCATGACCACCATCCGGCTTAGTTCCTCAAACTGACCATCTGCTCGTAAGAAACTGGCTTAAAAATGAATAATAAGGCAGGTGTTTTTTCTAGTCGGTTGCTCCGTTACCCGTACCCGGGAAAAATAAACACTTACGGGTTAAACTTTAAATATAGTCCAGTTACTAACTTTTATTCACCGTAGACTCCAGGGTTGCTGCTGTTATTTCTGTATTGCCCTTTGCTTAGTTAGGTAAAAAAAGTTGAGCCTAAAACTGGTTCAGGTAAACTATTAAGCCACGAGCAAAATTACCAAATGTTATTTGGGTCCGTTCAATATTAACTACTTCTATTTATACAAATATTTCTCTTACCTGCGGAAATTTTGCGCAATCCTGAAGGAGCTTGTTAATGGATTACCTGTATCCAGGTGAGCCGTGCAATTTTTACAGGGGCCGTACATCGGGTATACGTTTTTGATGTAAAACCCGGACAGTGAAAGCTGAGGGGGAAGCCCTGTTCTTATTACTGCAGGGTAAATTTGTACCATCTAACCCTATGGGTAAGGATCTTCCTGCTGTTTCATCTCTTCTTCTGGTAAAACCTAATATTAAGAACCGGGATGATTTTAAGAAAAGAAAAAACTGACCTGGTTATTCCTGATTATAACACGTTCCCAACCGATGGAACAGGCTTATTAGCGCAAATTAGAAAAGATGAATTAGTTAATAAGCTGCTGGTCGTTTTTTTGCCTTCGAGCAGGGTACAACAAAGAGAAAAACTGCTCAACAAGCCTGTTTAACCTACCAGGTACGAAGGCTTATAAATATTTCCGATCCGTGAATAGTGTTTAAAATGCCTTTTCAAGGGAACCGGCTTAAAATACAGGGGACAATAGATGATTAGCGGGGGAGTTAGACTTGAAACCAGCTGATAAAGTAGGGGGGCAGTGCAGTATTGGGATTTCTTTAGCCTAATTAGATTTGTGGTTTAAAAAAAGTACCGGTTCTGCCGGTACTTTTTTTAGACTGTTATTATAAAACATCGTCAAAAACACCCACCAGGTGCTGGGCAATCATTTCAGCCGGTCGACCTTCTATGTGGTGGCGCTCCACGAAATGCACTAATTCTCCATCCTTGAATAACGCGATTGAAGGAGACGAAGGAGGGTAAGGTAAGGTGTACTCCCTTGCTTTGGCTACGGCATCCTTATCAACTCCGGCAAATACAGTGACCAGGTTTTCAGGCTTTTTGTTGCCCATATCCAGTGCCATCCGTACTCCCGGACGGGCAGCACCAGCTGCACAGCCGCATACGGAGTTAATTACCATCAGAGAAGTTCCCTGGTGATTCTTCAGGTGTTCTTCTACCTGATCGGCACTTTTAAGCTCTGTGAAGCCTACCGAAGTAAGGTCTTCACGCATGGGTGCTACTAATTCTTCAGGATACATATCTATAAATTTAGATTATTAAAATAATATTTAAGTTGTACGACGTACGCATTAACCCAGGGGTTATGTTATCCCTTGTTACTGGTTTATGGCTGCCGGAATAGTTAGAAAGATTTTTACATAAAACCCAGTTCTAGTTTGGCCGATTCAGACATCATGTCGGTAGAGAACGGAGGGTCGAAAGTAAGTTCTACTTTCACGTCATTAATGCCTTCTATAGCCTTAATATTAGTTTCTACTTCGCTGGGTATTTCTTCCGCTGCCGGGCAGGATGGAGACGTTAGGGTCATTAAAACGTATACATTGTTAATCGGGTATACGTTAATTTCGTAAATGAGCCCCAGTTCATAAATATCGACGGGTATTTCCGGGTCGTAAACCTGCTTGATAGCAGCGACGACTTTTTCTTTTAACGACTGGCTTTCGGTCTGTTTTTCCTCCATAGTTATTTACTTTTTTGCCTGGTACGCCAGGGCATACAATTTCATTTGTTTAATCATGGCGGCAAAGCCGTTAGAACGCTGGGTTCCGATGAACCGGTTCATCCCAATTTTATCAATGAAGTACAAATCGGCGTTTAAAATCTCCTCAGGTTTTTGGTTATTAAAAACACGTACCAGCATGCTAACTAGTCCTTTGGTAATAGCCGAGTTGCTATCGGCCTGGTAAATGACCTGCCCGTCTTTAAAATCGGTAGATAACCATACCTTCGATTGGCAACCTTTCACCAGGTTTTCATCTACTTTGTGCTTATCGTCCAGATCGGACAGCTTCTGGCCCATTTCCATGACGTATACATTAGCCATTTCCTGGTCTCCATCCAGCAGGGAAAATTCGTTTATTATTTCGTCTTGTATTTCCTGTATACTATTACTCATAGTTATGATTGCATCAATTTCACAATACGGATCAGACTATCTGCGAAATAGTCGATCTCTTCTTTTGTATTGTAAACTGAAAAGGAAGCCCGTACAGTTCCTTCTACCCCGTAGCGAGTCATTAGCGGTTGGGTACAGTGGTGGCCTGTACGAACGGCAATACCGTTGGCATCGAGCATTTGCCCGAGGTCGAAGTGAAACACCCCGTCAACAACAAAAGATACTACGCTAACCTTATTTTTGGCGGTTCCAATGAACCTGATACCGGGAACCTCTTTCAACCGATTGTAAGCATGGCTTAGCAACTCATGTTCATGGGCAGCAATATTTTCTTTCCCGATGCGCTCAATATATTCCAGGGCAACCCCGAAAGCACTTACGCCGGCAATGTTGGGCGTACCTGCTTCAAACTTATAGGGCAAATCGTTGTAAGTCGTTTTTTCAAAACTCACATCCTTTATCATCTCTCCACCACCCTGATAAGGAGGCATGGCTTCGAGGATATCCTGCTTACCATACAGAATACCGATACCCGTGGGGCCGTAAAGTTTATGAGCTGAAAACACGTAAAAGTCGCAATCCAGGGCTTGCACATCAATATCCATGTGCGTGCCAGCCTGTGCACCATCTACCAGTACTTTAGCTCCTTTCTCGTGGGCCAGCCCGATAATTTCATCTACCGGGTTTACGGTTCCCAGGGTGTTGGATACGTGAACTACTGATACCAACCGGGTTTTATCGGACAATAAGTTCCGGAATTCATCCATTACTAACTCACCATCCTCATTTACGGGCACAACTTTTAACGTAGCTCCTTTTTCTTCGCATAGAATCTGCCAGGGCACAATGTTTGCGTGATGCTCCATGGCCGATATCAGGATCTCATCCCCCTCCCGGACAAACGCCTTTCCGAACGATGAAGCCACGAGGTTAATAGATTCGGTAGTACCCTTAGTAAAAATTACTTCTTCCAGAGCTTTTGCATTAATAAACTCTTTTACTTTTTTCCGGGTATCTTCAAAAGAGGCAGTTGCCCGCTCCGCCAGGGTGTGAATACCCCGGTGAATGTTTGCGTTATCTTTTTTGTAGTATTCACCCAGTTTTTCCAGCACAACGGCCGGTTTCTGGGTGGTAGCTGCGTTGTCGAAATAGATCAGGGGTTTACCGTTAACTTTTTGGTGTAAAACCGGGAAATCTGCCCTGATTTGCTGAATATTTATTTGTTTATCTAGTACTGCCTCGTTTGACATGTTTGTTCTATTTTTGGTTGAACCGGGAGGCAATGCGTTCTTCCAGATATGTCTTTAACGGCTCAATGCTTACGTTTTCAAGTACATCTCTGGCAAAAGCATTCAATAACATTGCCCTGGCACTATTTTTTTCAATACCGCGGGATCTCAAATAAAATAACTGCTCTTCATCGAGCTGCCCGATAGTAGCCCCGTGTGAGCACTTTACATCATCGGCCCAGATTTCGAGCTGCGGTTTAGTATCTATGGTAGCCTTGTCTGAAAGCAGCACATTAGCGTTAGACTGATAGGCATTGGTTTTCTGTGCATGCTTCCTTACGTAAATTTTGCCATTAAATACGCCCTTTGATTTTTCATCAAAAACCCCTTTGTATATCTCATTGCTGTAACAGTTGGGCTTTTTATGATCAACGGTTGTATGATGATCTACATGCGCCTGATTTTTTAACATGGAAAGGCCGAACATGTGTGTTTCGATGTGCTCGTCTTCCAGGTCAACATTCAGGTTATTACGAATCATCTCGCCATCCAGACTTACCGTAGTCATGGCAAAAAAGCTATTCTTGCGTTGTAGCACCTGGGTTGTACTGGTCTGGTACACTTCACCAGTTGTTTCTTCAACCTTGTAAAGCTCAACCCGGGCATTTTCAGCAACCGTAATTTCGGTCAGGTCATTGGTGTACGACGGCTGGCCGCTGGTTCCGCGGTGCATTTCAACCAGCTTTACCTGGGCATTCTCATCAACGAGTACCAGGTTGCGAGGCTGGGAAATTACTTTGGTATCATCGGTAGTTGTTAGGTAATAAATGACAATAGGATGTTCTACTACCTTGCTTTTCGGCACGTGTACCAGTACACCGTGGCTTCCATAAGCCGTATTCAGAGCAATGTAAGGGTCCGATTCCGGTTTAGCCTGAACGGCCAGGTTTTCGTCTACTAACTGGGCATACTCTTCATAAGCTTCAGAAAGCTCAGTAATAATGATTTTATCGTCCTTCTCAATAATTGAAGAACTGGAAGGCTGATACATTCCATTTACGAAAACCAACACGTTAGCTTCCATGTCCAGCAACTGGTTTTCAGTATGAACATCGGCTGTCGGTTTACTAACATCTTCAGCGGAAAATACCTTACCGAGTGCTTTCCCCAGGTTAGTATATTTATACTCCTCACTTTTAGCATGAGGAAATCCCTGCTTTGCAAAAGTATTAATTGCTTCCTTGCGTTTTTTTAGCCATGATGAAGCCTCATGGCTATTTATATCGGAACTCAGCGTTCCAAAATTCTTTACAAACGCATCCTGTAATGTTGTTTCTGCCATAAAAGCGTATATTAACCAGCTACTTCTTCCTTAATCCAGTCGTATCCTTTTTCCTCCAGTTCCAGTGCAAGATCTTTTGTTCCGGTACGAACAATCTGACCGTTATACAGCACATGAACGTAATCGGGCACAATGTAATCTAGCAGGCGTTGATAGTGCGTTACCAAAATGGTTGCGTTATTACGTGATTTTAGCTTGTTTACTCCGTTGGCCACAATTTTCAGGGCATCAATGTCCAGACCCGAATCAGTTTCATCAAGGATGGAGAGCTTTGGTTCCAGCATCGCCATCTGAAAGATTTCGTTTCGCTTTTTTTCACCACCAGAAAACCCTTCATTCAGGGCACGACTAATCAGCGACTGGTCGATGTCGACCAGCTTCATTTTCTCCTTCATCAGGTTCAGGAAAGAAACAGCATCGAGCGGATCCTGTCCGCGGTGTTCTCTTACCTGGTTGATGGCGGTTTTCATAAAGTTGGTTACACTAACCCCCGGAATTTCAACCGGGTACTGGAAGGCCAGAAATATGCCTTCGCAAGCTCTTTCTTCCGGGTCCATGTCAAGCAAATCCTGGTCGAGGTATTCAACCGATCCACCAGTTACTTCAAACTCTTCCCTCCCGGCCAGCACAGAAGCCAGGGTACTTTTACCTGAGCCATTAGGGCCCATGATAGCATGTACTTCACCGGGTTTTACTTCCAGGTTAATTCCTCTCAGAATTTCTTTATCTTCAATTGTTGCCTTTAAATCTTTAATCTTGAGCATAATGACTTGTTATACTTGTTTGGTAAACGTTTGGTAATAAAACGAGAAAGGATGCAGGGAAACTTCCCTGCCTTATCCTACGCTACCTTCAAGGGTGAGTGCCAGAAGCTTTTGAGCTTCTACTGCAAACTCCATAGGAAGCTTGTTCAATACCTCCTTGGCATATCCGTTTACAATGAGTGCTACGGCATCTTCTTCACCGATACCACGCTGGTTGCAGTAAAAAATCTGGTCTTCCCCAATTTTAGAAGTCGTGGCTTCGTGCTCAATTTGTGCACTTTGGTTATCATTTTCAATGTAAGGGAACGTGTGGGCACCACACTGATCGCCCATTAGCAGAGAGTCGCACTGGGAGAAGTTTCTTGCACCGGAAGCCCGGCCCATTAC
Source organism: uncultured Roseivirgaceae bacterium (assembly GCA_964542855.1). Lineage (GTDB taxonomy): Bacteria > Bacteroidota > Bacteroidia > Cytophagales > Cyclobacteriaceae > CAZIWJ01. The sequence goes on along the minus strand of CAZIWJ010000010.1, from coordinate 19,622 downwards.
TTTTACCAGTCCGCGATAACTGTTCTGGCTTCTTCCGGCTGAAATACCTTTAGAAACAATCCGGCTTTTTGTATTCTTACCGATGTGAGTCATTTTAGTACCCGTATCGGCCTGCTGCATTTTATTGGTTACTGCCACGGAGTAAAATTCTCCCTGCGAGTTGTCTCCTTTTAATATGCAACTGGGGTATTTCCAGGTAATCGCTGACCCGGTTTCCACCTGGGTCCAGGAAATCTTGGCGTTATCGCCGTTACAGATGCCCCGTTTGGTAACAAAGTTATATACACCGCCTTTTCCATCTTTATCGCCAGGATACCAGTTCTGTACCGTTGAATACCTGATTTCTGCGTTTTTCTCTGCTTTTAACTCCACTACTGCTGCGTGCAACTGGTTTTCATCGCGCTGTGGTGCAGTACAACCTTCCAGGTAACTTACGTACGATCCTTCCTCAGCTACCAGCAATGTACGCTCAAACTGGCCGGTGTTGGCCGCGTTGATGCGGAAGTAAGTAGATAATTCCATCGGGCAGCGAACACCTTTAGGAATATAGCAGAAAGAACCATCGCTAAACACAGCAGAATTTAATGCTGCAAAGTAGTTGTCGTTAGAAGGGATCACTGTACCCAGGTTCTTACGTACCAGCTCGGGGTGCTCGTGAACCGCTTCACTGAATGAGCAGAATATAATACCCAGTTCAGAAAGCTTATCTTTAAACGTAGTAGCTACCGAAACACTGTCCATTACGGCGTCAACCGCTACCCCGGTTAGTCTTTTCTGTTCTTTTAAAGAAATACCAAGTCTTTCGAATGTGTCCAGTAATTCCGGATCAACTTCATCGAGGCTATTGGGCTTAGCCTTCTGCTTGGGTGCAGAGTAATAAATGATATCCTGGTAGTCAATAGCAGGAAACTTTACGTTAGCCCAGTCGGGTGTCTTCATGGTTAACCAGTGATGGTAAGCTTTCAGGCGCCATTCCAGTAACCATTCCGGCTCTTCTTTTTTAGCGGAAATAAAGCGGATGATATCCTCGTTCAGCCCACGTGGAGCAGAATCAGCTTCAATGTTGCTTTCAAAACCGTATTTATATTCTGAATTAGTAAATTCTTCTAATACTTTATCGTCTTTACTCATAGGGAAAACGTTTTTTGGAAAGGTTATAATTAACTGGTAATTATGTAATCACCTAACGCAAATAAATGGAAAATGTTCTTTGTAAGCCAGTCTAAATTAGAATAATTCTTATCAAGTAAATAGTATCAACAAATACCTGGTAGCTGGGGTTGCGCTGGTGATCACAGAGGTAGAAAAGTAAAAAAAAAGAGCACACATAGGCTATGCGTGCTTGGAATAAATAATTATAGAAAAGTTATCCGGGCGAGTAATCAAGGCTGAATTTCATCCAGTTGAATGTGTCGGTTCAGGGTTTCATCCAGTGAGATAAGGGTTTCGGTACGTTCTATGCCGTCGACTTTCTGAATTTTATCGTGGAGTACTTCCCGCAGATGCTTGGTATCCTTGCAATGAATTTTGCAGAATACACTGTAGTTGCCGGTAGTGTAGTGAATTTTTACTACTTCCGGTATCTGTTTCAATTCGCTGGTAACCTGGTCGTACAGCGAGCTTTTTTCCAGGTAAATACCGAGGAAAGCAGTAATATCATAGCCCAGTTTCGAGTAATCCATGTTCAGCGTGGTGCCTTTCACAATACCCATTTCTTCCATTTTTCGCATGCGTACGTGAACCGTTCCACCGGAAACGTATACTTTTTTGGCAATTTCGGTATAGGGAATTTTCGCATCTTCTGAAAGCAAAGAAAGAATCTTAAGGTCTATGTTATCAATTTCCAAATTTTTTGACATTGGTGAAGGGATATATTTGGTTTTATTTAATTAACACGATGTTAAATTACAAAACGGCTAAATATTGACCAAATTATTTAAATTTTTTTTAAGTTAAATTCCAATTTATTAGCTTTGTTACATAATCGATGTCTACACTGTAGGGTGTTGAAATTGGCAGACATGCCCTCCTGTCTCGAGGGTGGAGTCAACAGGATAAACTGTTCAGGCAGCTAACTGCTCCATGGAGGTTCGAATCCTTCCCCTACAGCATTTCATTTTTGGGTTAATGTTGTTGAAAAAAGCTATGCTCTTGCATAGCTTTTTTCTATTTCCCTCTCCTGCCCCCCGTAAAGCGCTTTTCAGCTTTGAAGTAAATAGTTTTATAGCTAATTTATTGCTTAGTTCACAAAAAACACCTGATTAAGCGTGTTAACATCACTACTTTATCAATAAAACAATATCCAAATGGAAGAAGTAACTACATTTCCGTGGTATAGCCAGTATCCTGAAGGCGTACCTCAGCAACTGGAATACGATGACCAGGAAACGCTTATCGACTTATTCGAGCATTCGTTTAGTAAATATGCCGATCGGCCCGCCTTTGAAAACATGGGGCGGTCGTTTACCTACCGGGAAATAGATAAGCTTTCCACGAATTTTGCAGCCTACCTGCAACAGGAACTTGGTTTGCAACCAGGCGACAGCATTGCTATTCAAATGCCGAACACCCTGCAGTATCCCATTGCAATGGTAGGAGCCCTGAAAGCCGGGCTTACCGTAGTGAACACCAACCCGTTGTATACAGCCAGGGAAATGTTGCACCAGTTTACCGATGCTTCGGTAAAGGTTGTAGTTATCCTGGCCAACTTTGCCCACAACCTGGAAAAAATACTCGATCAAACCCGGATTGAATCGGTGATCGTTACCGAACTGGGCGACCAGATGCAAGGGTTAAAGCGACCGCTTGTTAACTTCGTGGTGAAAAACGTGAAGAAAATGGTGCCGGCCTACAACCTGCCGGGCGCGTTGAAATTCAACGAAGTGCTCGCTAAAGGTGCAAATCTTTCCTACACCCGCCCGCCAATCAACAGCGAAGATATTGCCTTCTACCAGTATACCGGCGGAACCACCGGAGTGTCTAAAGGGGCCCAGTTATCGCACCGGAATATTATTGCTCACACCCGACAGGTTATTCACTGGTTTAACCCAATGTTCCTGAAACAGAAAGAACAGGTGGTGATCATTACAGCCATTCCGCTTTACCATATTTTTGCCCTTACGGTAAATGGCATCTTCATGATGGCAATTGGTTCGAAGAACGTGCTGATTACCAACCCCCGCGACATGAAAGGGTTTATTAAGGAATTGAAAAAGCACAGGTTCACACTTTTTACCGGGGTGAACACCCTTTTCAACGGATTGTTAAACCAACCGGAATTTGCTTCGGTTGATTTCTCTAACCTGAAAATCTCCGTTGGTGGCGGCATGGCCGTTCAGGATAAAGTGGCCCGCAAATGGGAAGAAGTTACCAAATCGCCCCTCATTGAAGGATACGGACTTAGCGAAACGTCACCGGTACTTTGTTGTAACCCGGTAGATGGCAGCCATCAGATCGGTACCATCGGGCTGCCCATGCCCGGAACGGAAGTAGGTATTTTCGATGAAGAAGGAAACCAGTTACCTGCCGGCGAAATAGGGGAGATTTGTGCCCGGGGCCCCCAGGTATTTAAAGGTTACCTGAACCACGATAACGAAGGGGTATTCCACCCTGGCGGCTGGTTCCGTACCGGTGATATGGGTAAAATGGCCGAAAACGGCTACTTCACCATCGTGGATCGTAAAAAGGATATGGTTAACGTATCGGGCTTTAACGTGTACCCGAATGAAGTTGAAAATGTGATTGTGATGCACGAAAAAGTTCTGGAAGTGGGTATTATCGGTATCCCCGACGAGAAAACCACCGAAGCCGTAAAGGCCTGCGTGGTACGCTACGATGAATCGCTTACCATTGAAGAGCTAAGGGGATACTGTAAGGAAAATTTAACCGCTTATAAAGTACCAAAACACGTGATATTCCTGGATGAACTGCCCAAGTCGAACGTGGGTAAAATACTACGTCGCGAGCTGCGGGAGGCGCACACTTAGTAAAGTATTTACTTAAGTTAGCAAATGAACGAAAGGTTACAGGAAACGGATCAGTAACACTTCTGCCAGCAGAAAGAATAAAGCCAGTATCAGCATATATTTCCAAAGGCTGATACTGGCTTCTTTTTCTTTTACCCGGTTCACAAAGTTTTCTGCGTTAGCCCCGGTTTCGTAAATGTTGATGTTTGCCTGCCCGCCAAACTGCTGGTTCAGTTCTTCTTCTGAGTAGGCGGCGATAAGCGATTCACTTTTATCGTAATTGAAAGAAATAGACTGTAGTACCTGCCGTTGCCCTTCCCCGGCCGTAGCCTGGCGCGAATTACTCATCATCAGGTTGTAAAAACCGGGCTCTACCAACTCGCGGGGTAAATCCAGCACCAATTGGGAGCCACTTACCCGCTGCCCTGGTATGATTTGCTGATTGTTCTTCACCAATTCGAAAATAGAACGCTTGCTTACGCTTTGCAGCGTCTGGTTCTGCAGGTCATCACCGGTAATCAGCGAATTTACCGGAACGCTTACGGTGGGTTCGCTTACACTGAAATAAAGGTTGCCGGTAAGGGTTTTGCTCAGCGAAGCAATGCGGTACATCACCGGCACAAATAAAGCATGACGGTGAAAACGAGTGTACTCGTCGTGAAGGGGTGTGTTTACATAAAAAACCTGCTTTTCGGGTGTATACGACGTTCGGAATAACCGGCTGTTTAACCGGAGTAAAAATGGATCGCCGGTTTTATAACGAAGCAGGGGTTCGCCGGAAAGGTTTACATTAAATAACTTTACTGCCGAAGGCATGGCCACCCGGGTTTCCTGCTGCTTGAACATATCGTTGAAAAACGGATTACTAAAATCAATGCCTGCCAGTGGGTTACTGGTTAGCGAATCCTGTTGGCCAAATACCCGGCTGATGCTCAGTTCATCGTTGTTGGAAAGGTTTTTCAAAAACTGTACGTCGCCCGAAGCATTCGGTACGTAAAAAATAAAACCACCCTCCGCCAGAAAGTCTTGTAAGTATGGGGTAATGGCATTAATGGCATTCGTGGATGCACCGGTGTAACTGACTTCGTTTAAAACAATCAGGTCGGCATTATCTATTAAGCTGTAATCCAGGTTGGTAACCGAATAGGTAGCGAATGAAAACACCTCCTTATTGGCATATACCTTTTCAATGGGGGTTTTCTCCTCGCCACTACCCGTTTGCCCGCCGGTTATTTCCAGCACATTAACCTGCCCGCTCGTGCTCAGCGTGAAGTAAAAGTTATTGTCGAAGGTAACCGGGAAATCTTCAAATTGTAACTGGCAACGGTTGAACCGTTTCAGGGGGATGTTCAGGTCGAATACCAGCGTTTCTACACTGTTGCGGGCAACATCGGCACTGGCTGTAGCTACCTGCTGTTCGTTAACCAGCAACCGGAGGATAATATTTTCAGCGTTTACATTTCCGTCGTTTCGTAAATCTACCCGTAACTTATTCACCGAATTGTTCAGCACAAACGGGTTATCGAGGTATACGGAATCAACGTACACGTTTTTCGGGGTGGCACTCCGTACCGGAACCAGGTTCACACTCAGGCTGGTATCACCGGCCAGGGTATTCAACGGCCCGAGAGTAGACTGCTGAAAATCAGTAATCATATACAAGGTGGCTGCATCGGTAGCCGTGTTCTGGTCGTCCAGGTCGGCTTTTACCCGCTCGTATATTTCCTCGAAAGTACGGGTCGACCCACTGAAATCGGTTCCGGCTACCTGGTCGTTAATTTCTCCGGCGCTTTTGGGCAGGCGGCTGAGCTCTGCAAAATCATTGGTTAGTAACTTGTATTGCGCATTCCTCGGGTACACATTCGTTAGTTCTTCTACCAGCCGGGCGCCCAGGTCAATGCCCCGCACGTTGTCCTGCACCGGCGACGACATGCTCAGGGAGTTATCGAGATACACGTAAATTAACTGGTCGTTGCTCACGCTACCCTGTTCGTTGCCCCGGGGAATAAAGGGCTGGGCGAAGGTGAGCACCAGGAATACGATAAAAAGTATGCGGGATAACAGAATAAGCAGGTGTTTCAGCCGGAGCTTGGAGCTAGTGGCTTTCTTAACCACGTTCAGAAAAGCATTATTGCTGAAATACACCCGTTTTACTCTTCTGAAATTAAACAGGTGTACGATGATGGGTAGTGCGATGGCAAGGAATCCCCAGAGGAATGCCGGATACAAAAAACTCATGGGTTAAATTAGCAATTAGTTGGTTTAAAACGAATTATACGAGCGGAATAACGGGTACAACAAAGACTTATTTCAGCGGGAATTGTTCCTGATCGGGTAAAATGAATACTTCAGGTACAAATTGCAACTTAGGTGCTGACCAGTGATCTGCCAAATTTTTCCTATGTTTGGCATTACTTAAAAACCACAGCACCAACATGAGCAAGAAAAAGGTAGAAGTAAAGGATATTGTGTGTGGAAACGACGAGCTGTTCCTGATTTCCGGTCCGTGCGTTATCGAAGATGAGGCCATTATGATGCGAACAGCCGAGCACCTGAAAAAGGTGAGCGAGCAGATTAATATCCCGCTAATTTTTAAGTCGTCGTTCATGAAAGATAACCGCAGCTCGATCGACTATTACATGGGCCCCGGCCTGGACGAAGGGCTGAAAATTTTGCAAAAAATTAAAGAAGAATTCAATTTCCCGGTACTTTCCGATGTGCACTACCCCGAACAGGTGCAACCGGCGGCTGAAGTACTGGATGTAATCCAGATTCCGGCTTACCTTTGCATGCAAACTACCCTGGTGGTGGAAGCAGCTAAAACCGGTAAGGTAGTAAACCTGAAACACGGGCAGTTCCTGGCCCCGGAAAACATGACCAAGCCCATCGGTAAAATTGAAGCAAAGCAAAACGAAAACATCCTGCTTACCGAAAGAGGCTACACGTTTGGTTATAACGACCTGGTGGTAGACCCCCGCAGTTTTTACCACATGCAGCAAACCGGTTATCCCGTAATTTTCGATATTACTCACTCCATTAGGAAATACGGTATTCCCAGTGCAGACCCCAGCGGAGGGGCCCGCCAGTTTTTACCCGTACTGTCGCGCTCCGGCGTAGCCGCAGGGGTAGACGGTATTTTCGTGGAAACCCACCCCACGCCCGAAACTGCGCTGTGCGATGCTGCCAGCCAGCTGTGCGTGTACGACCTGGAAAATTTTATTAAACCTCTTATTGAAATCCATCAGATAGAAGTAAAATACAGACCTTAACCCTATGGAACTATATCTCGATTCGGCCGACTTTACCGAAATAGAAACGGCCTCTGAGCTGGGCTTTATCCAGGGCCTAACCACCACCCCCACGTTCATGCACCGGCAGGGCATTACCGATGTCGACGGGGCAATTCTGAAACTGGCCGATATGGTGCCGGTGCTTCAGGTGGAAGCGCTGGGAGAAGAAGCCGGAGAAATTTACGAAGAAGCCCACCGGTTGCTGGCCCTCGGCCTCGACAAAAAGAAAACGGTTTTTAAAATCCCCATTTCACTGGAAGGTGCCAAAGCATGTAAGAAACTGCGCGACGAAGATATTATGGTTAACCTGCACCTGGTGTATACCCTGCAGCAGGCTTATATTGCCATGAGTGCCGGGGCCAATTACGTATGCCCGCTCGTTGGCCGCCTGCAGGATCAGGGGCACGATGCCCTTGGCCTGGTTGAACAATGCGTGAATGCAGTTGATCATTACGGCTACAACACCAAAGTAATGTTCTCCTCCGTTCGTCACGCTGAACACGTTCGAAATGCATTTACGCTGGGCGTTCACGTGTGTACCATCCCCTGGAAAGTAATGAAGCAGCTAACCAGCAACCACTTCACCGATATTGGTACGCAGCAGTTCTTTGAGCATACCCGCCTAATTACTATGAAGGTGAAGGATGTAATCGGGTCGATGAACCCCACCGTAAGGCAGCAGGCCAGGATGATGGATGCGCTGGTAACCATGACCCAGGGAAAATTCGGGGCGGTTACCATTTGCAACGATGATAACAGCATCGCCGGTATTTTTACCGATGGTGACCTGCGGAGGCTACTGGAAAAAGAAGGTGAAGCAGCCCTGCAAAAGCAGGTGAGCGACTTATCGCTGAACGCCCCGTTAACTATTCACGAAGATACCCCCCTGTATGAAGCGTCGGCCACGTTCAGGGACAAGAAAGTAGATACACTTATTGTGGTCGATAACCACAATATGCCGGTAGGTATGCTCGATATCCAGGACCTGGTAAAACTGAACGGCTAATGTCTTTATCGTACATGATTAACCAGTTGGGGGGTGAAATGATTGCCCCCCAGTCGGTTATTACGCAAAAGTTGGAACGCATTGAAGCATTTGTTTTCGACTGGGACGGGGTATTCAACGACGGCATTAAAGGGGAAAACGCCCCGGGTTATTTCTCAGAAGCTTCGGCTATGGGATTGAATATGCTCCGATATGGCTTCTGGCTTACCCGGCACCAACTCCCCAAAGTGGCAATTATTACCGGCCAGTATAACCCCACGGCTTTTCACTTTGCCGAACGCGAGCACCTGCACCAGGTATACCGGAAATTTCCGCATAAACTTCCCGCATTAAACCACTTTTGTAACACCCACCACCTGAAGCCCGAACAGGTTGCCTTTATCTATGATGATATTCTCGATTTATCCGTGGCCCGGGTAAGCGGCCTGCGCTGCTGTGTGCGCAACCCGGCTGCTTTCCTGTTCGGCGATTACGTTCGGCGGGAAAAAGTAGCCGATTACTATACGGCCCATACCGGAGGGCAGCACGCTGTCCGGGAAATTTGTGAGTTGTTAATAGGCCTGATGAACTGCTACGATGAAGTGGTGCATTCCCGTACCCTTTACGACGAAGAGTACTTCCGGTACTGGCACGAGCGAAATGGGGTAGAAACGGAGTTTTTTAGGGGTAAAGACGGAAAGGTTATTGCTGATCAGCCTTCCTGATTACTGTTTTATTACTGCTTACGCTCCCGGTTAATTGTTAGGTTAAAAACGTCGTAGCGATTGTAGTGGCCGGTGGTATCCAGGTTCATGCGTTCTTCCAGCACCCGGTCCGTATCAATATCGGCCGTAATAAACCCCTCTCGTTCAAATAACGGTTCGGCCAGGTACGACCCATCGGGGCCAATAATGCAGCTGCCTCCTTTCATCAGGTAATCGTCGGGGCCGGAATGTTTGGGAAGGGTTAATCCTTCCGGAATTTCCCGGGCCTGCATCAGTTGCCCGGCCGAAGCCACAAAACACCGCCCTTCAAATGCATAACTCCTACTGGCTACCTGGTGCATCTCGTGAACCGTAGGCCATACCGCCGCGTGAATATGCTCGCCACTCAGGTGCATGGCCATGCGCGACAAGGGCATCCAGTGCTCCCAGCATATTAGTCCGCCCACCCTGCCCAGGGGAGTTTTCACCGATTGCAGGCCCTGGCCGTCGCCCGGGCTGTGTATCAGCCGTTCCGTAAAGGTAGGCCTCAGCTTGCGGTGGTGGTTGGCCAGTTTACCGTCGGCGGTAAAGGTAAGCAGGGAATTGTACAGGCTGCCGTTTCCGATGCCGGTTTCTACGCGTTCGTTAACCCCCAGCAGCAGGGTGATGCCGTGTTGTTTGGCCCAACCTCCAATGAGGCGGGTTTCGTTTCCCGGCACGGTGATGCTGTTTTTATACGTGTTGGCGAATACTTTTTTCACCGGAAGATGATCCCAGAAAGCTGCTTCCGGACAGTAATCGAGCCAGGCCGGGTAACCCGATAACCAGCATTCGCCGAAAACCAGTACCTGGATGTTGTGCCTGGCAGCCCTTGAAATGAGCGAACCTAGCTTTTCCATGCTGGCTTCTAAATCCTGGTAAACCGGGCCGAACTGGGCAATTCCCAGTTTTACTAATTTGCTACTCATTTGGTATTGTGGTGAAAATACGTAATGTTAAACAAAAATAGGCGAAGTCGTATTTTCTAAATAGCTTTGCAAAGTTTTTTAAAAAGAAAAACAATATATGAGCTGGTTTAAAAGGAAAGGTAAAGGCATTCACACCCCTACCGAAGCGAAGAAGGAAGTTCCCGATGGTTTATGGTTTAAAACGCCTTCCGGAAAAATTATTCATACCCGGGAATTGAAGAATAATGCCTACGTGGTTCCTGTAGACGGATACCACGTACGAATCAGCTCGAGCGAGTATTTCGAAATTCTATTCGACAACAACCAGTTCACCGAACTGGATCCGGAAATGCAGGCGGCCGACCCGCTGGAATTTACAGACTCTAAACCTTACGCCAGGCGGTTAGAGGATTCCCAGCACAAAACAGGCCTGAAAGATGCCGTTCGTACGGCGTACGGAAAAATAAACGATACCAACGTGGTTATCGGCTGCATGGATTTCAGCTTCATTGGCGGGTCGATGGGTGCGGTAGTTGGCGAGAAGATTGTCAGGGCAATTGATCACTGCATCAAATACAAGAAACCGTTCATCATGATTTCTAAGTCGGGAGGAGCCCGGATGATGGAATCTGGGTTTTCCCTTATGCAGATGGCTAAAACATCGGCCAAGGTAGCCCAGCTATCAGAAGCAGGCATTCCTTACGTTTCATTACTCACCGACCCGACCACCGGCGGGGTATCGGCATCGTTCGCCATGCTGGGTGATTTTAACATTGCCGAACCCGGTGCCCTGATAGGCTTTGCCGGTCCGCGTGTTATTAAGGAAACCATCGGAAAGGATTTACCCAAGGATTTTCAGAGCGCCGAATCGTTACTTGAGCATGGCTTCCTCGATTTTATTGTAGACCGCCGCAACCTGAAAGCCAAGCTAACAACCTTACTGAAAATGCTGAAGTAAAGTAAAGCTACGAGCAAAATAAAAGAGCCGCACGCGCGCAACAAGCAACAACTGGTATCCGTGTAAGCAACTTTTTTATTTTATTCCTACCCGTACATTACCTGCTCGTGTATTACCCCCCAAACAGGATATACTGAAAGCCCAGGCCGTAGTTAAAGGTGTTATAACTGGTGCGCAGGCTGTTAGGAAGGAACGGTTCGCGAATAAAGAATTCGTTAATGGAAAAGCGGTTCACTACCCAGCGAGCACTGAAGTGCAACAAGAACCGCTTGCCCATTACGTATTTAAAACCTAATCCATACTGGATGGAACTCCGGTCCTGAAAGGCTGTATTGACGTCCTGGTTTATATCCACAAACTTTAAATTGGCATTGTCTTCCAGGAAAGGAGGGGAATCCCTGGCGTAGCGATAGAAATACCGGGCGTAAACGGGAGTTAGGTAAGCTTTGCGAAACAAAGGAATATCGTAGCTCACAAACCCGCCGTACAGTTGCCGCCGCCGGGGCCAGTCGCCGGTATTGTACTCAGTAAATCGGCCACTGGTAAACCGGTCGCTGTAGGTGTAGCGTTCAGTCTGACCAATTTGGTTTCCTTCCAGCCCGAATGTACCTCCAATGCTGAAGTTAAGGAACGAAACCGAAGCTGAAAAGCTTAACTGGGTTAGCGCATCAATACTGGCCGCGTACTGCCGGGTTTCACCATCCGGGGTATCGAAGCCAAAACTCTGCTCACCCGATCCGAAAGCAAAGTCGGTATAAGCGTTTACCCGGAAACCGTTGTTTAACGGCTTCACAATCGTTTTTTTCTCCGCCGGCGCTTCCTCGCGCTCCCGGTCGGTAACCAGTTGCTCCGGCCGGTAGGGATTGTTAAAAACGGTCATGCCCGCCGAAGCCAGGAAGTCTTTAGCCACCCGCAAATCATACAGTACAAACCGATAGGGGAGTTCAGATCCGAAGGGTTCAATAGAAACCAGCTTCCAGTGAATAGTAGAGGTGTAGCGCTTTCCTTTATTTTTTACTTTGGTGTTGTTGGTCGACACCCGGTCAACGGGAGCGGATGATGGAAAGGCAAACGCCCCGCCATCGTCGGTGAAATTGAAATTATTGTTATAATCCAGGAAGTACTCCAGGTTAGTACCGGTGTTACCCACGATGAGGCTGTTTACGGCCTGTGCGTTCCCCGGCCCGTTAATGGCAACCATAATAAATAAAGTATCGATGTAAGCACTCAGGTTGGGCAGCTTCAGGCGGTAAGTTAAGCGGGGAACCGGCCGGCGCAGGTCGGGGTTAGCCTGGTTAATTAGGTTGGTATTTAATAACCCTCCGTTGTATTCAAATAAAACCATCGGTAAATCGCCCAGCATCGGGGTTCCCTGTGGTATGTTCGAGAGGTTGTTCTTATTATTTTTCAATCGCCATTCGTCGACCAGAAACCGATCGCCTTCCGACAGGGTACGCTGGGCCATCAGGTTGGGGGAAAGGCCGGAGATACAAAAAATGAAAGCGAGGGGAAAGAGTAGTCGGGTATTCATGGTGCAGGTAAAAAATCAAACATCAGTGTTTGTCTTCTGAATTACTTTTTCAAAAGAATATTCGCTTCCTTGTTCGTACAGCAACTGGTGAAAATTATCGATCCGGGTTAGCATATCCAGCAGCATTTTCTTTTGTTCATCGGCCAGATCGCCCATTAGTAAATTAGAAAGCGAACGGGTTTGCTTATCGGCCTTTCTCACTACGTGTTGCCCTTTTTCGGTTAGGAACACCCGACGGGTTCGCTTGTCTTTATCATCAAAACGTTCGTTGGTAATGCCTTGTTTTTTAAATCGTTTTAAAATTTCGAAACAGGTAGTGCTTTCCAGCAGGGAGTGCTGAACCAGTTCGGTTTTCTTCGGGCTAATGGCCTGCTCCGTGTATTTAAGCATCCCGTATTCGTCCATAGTGCGGATGGGAAGCTCATGGAAGGCTTTTTTGGTCCAGATGGCGGTAAAACGCAGAACCCGGGCCAGTACCCTGCCTAGCTGTAAATCCAGTGTATATTCAGCGGGCTGGTAACCCTGAATGGGCGGAATATCTTTCCCGGCTGCTGTTGTTGCAGCTACAGGTGCTTCCGATTCACTCTTTTTATTCAACAACCAGCGGCCGAAATCCTGCACATCATTCCCATGATCCTGCTCCCGGAAAGTAGACCAGAGACGAATTAACGTAATTACTTCGGTGTAAGTGGAATGCATAATTATACAATTTTGTAACTTTTCTGTTGTCAGGGAAACAAAATTTAAGAGAAGGTGTCCCGAATTACATACAAATTTGTAGTAAAAACTTGCCTGCACGTTAACTTAGTGAAAAGAATCAGTTATAATTTGCTTTATATGCTATGAAAAGGTTGCGGCTAACTGTACAAAAGTGTACTATATGGGTCACCTGGCTGGGTATTATATTTTCGGCACAAGCCCAAAACACCGGGGAATTGAGCGGGTATGTACGCGATGCCAAAACCGAAGAAGTCCTGATCGGGGTTTCGGTTCGCCTGGAAGGCACAGATTTGGGGAGTGTTACCGATATAAACGGTTACTACGCTATTAAAAACGTTCCGGCCAAATCGTACAACGTAGTTGCTTCTTACGTGGGCTACCAGTCGCGAACCCGCTACAACGTGGTGGTGAAATCGGCCGGCACGCCCAACATCAATTTCAATTTACAGGAAAGTGTAGATGAGCTCAGCGAAATAGTGGTTACGGCCAGCCCGTTTCAGAAAGAACTGGAAACCCCCAATTCCATACAGCGGCTGTCGCCGGAAGAAATTGCTACCTATCCCGGCGGTAATAACGACATCGCCAAGGTGGTACAATCACTACCGGGGGTTTCCGGGTCGGTTGGGGGCTTTCGGAACGACGTTATTATCCGGGGCGGAGCGCCAAACGAAAACGTGTATTACCTCGACGGGGTGGAAATTCCCAACATTAACCACTTTTCTACCCAGGGCAGTGCCGGCGGCCCGGTAGGGTTACTAAATGTATCTTTCTTTGAAGGGGTTACCCTGAACACCAGTTCCTTCCCGGCCCAGTACGACAACGCCTTGTCTGGTGTAATTCAGTTCGATCAGCGCAACGGCGATCCGCGCAGGCGCAGAACCAATATCCGGGTGAGCGGGAGCGAAGCGGCCCTCACCCTGGAAGGACCGCTAATTAAACCCAAAGAGGAAAACGAACTGGCTAAAACCACCTACATCGTTTCCGCCCGCCGCTCTTACCTGCAATTTCTTTTTCAACTCATCGGCCTGCCTTTTCTGCCCGACTACTGGGATTACCAGTACAAGGTGAACCATAAAATCGGGAAATACGATGAGCTGAACCTGATCGGGGTTGGGTCGATCGACAATTTTCGAGTGAATATTCCCGACGATATCACCGCCGAACAGCAGGCTACCCTCGATCAGGTTCCCATTATTAAGCAGTGGAGCAGCACCGTTGGTATAAGCTGGAAGCACCGCTTTAGAAATGGTACAGGGTTTACCCGCACCACGTTGAGCGGAAACATTCTGAATAATGACTTCAGCCGATACGAAGATACCGAAAACCAGGAAGGGCTTATCCTTTCTAATAAATCGGTGGAAGACGAAAACAAGCTGCGTTTTGAAATGACCAATTTTGTTGGCGACTGGACCTTCACCAGCGGGGCGTTAATGCAATATTCCCGGTACGAAAATACCACCACCAACGTGGTGAACGATTTTAATTTTACCAGCGAACTGAATTTCTTCCGCTACGGGCTGTTTTACCAGGTGGCCCGGGAGTTCGGCCGGCTGAGTGGATCGGTTGGGTTTCGAGTAGATGGCAATACCTTTACCGACGAAGGTAATAATGTGCTGCGCACGTTTTCTCCCCGCGCTTCCCTGTCGTACCAGCTCGACAAAGCCAGCCGCTGGTCGGTTAATGCCTCGCTAGGTCGGTACTTTAAAATTCCTCCCTACACCATACTCGGTTTCCAGGATAATAACAGAAACTACGTGAACCAGGGCAGTAACTACACACGCAGCGACCACATGGTTGCCGGCGTGGAATTCCTGCCCCGCCGGTCGACCCGCTTTACCGTTGAAGGTTTTTTGAAACTGTACAGCAACTACCCGCTATCGGTAACCGACTCGGTATCACTGGCCAATTTGGGCGGCGATTTTTCCGTGCTGGGCAGCGAACCGGTAGAAACCATTGGGAAGGGGAGGGCCTACGGGGTTGAATTCCTGTACCAGCAGAAGCTGAGCAAAAACTTTTACGGGATTCTGGCCTACACCCTGTACTGGAGTGAATTTACCGGATTCGATACCAACGAATACCTGCCTTCCAGT
Source organism: uncultured Roseivirgaceae bacterium (assembly GCA_964542855.1). Taxonomy (GTDB): domain Bacteria; phylum Bacteroidota; class Bacteroidia; order Cytophagales; family Cyclobacteriaceae; genus CAZIWJ01. The sequence continues at coordinate 4,432 of CAZIWJ010000010.1, read as the reverse complement.
TGGGACAACCGGCACCTGCTTTCCTTTACCGGCGGTTATAAATTACCCAATAACTGGGAAATTGGTACCCGCTTCCGGTTTTTGGGGCGGGCCCCGTTTCCCCCGGTTAACGCGCAGGCCAGCGAAGAGGTATACCCAACCCTGGTGCTGGATTACAGCAACCTGGGGGAAGAGCGCCTGGATAGCTTCAACCAACTGGATATCCGGGTAGACAAGAAATGGAATTTCAATAACTGGACGCTCAACCTGTTCCTGGAAGTAACCAATGTGCTGGGTACCCAAATTCCGGGGCCACCCAGTTATGGGCTGGAGCGAAACGATGCCGGCAACATTATTCAGCCACGCAACCTGGTTCAGATTACGGAAGTAGATAACAGCTCGCCCTTACCCACGCTGGGCATTATTGTAGATTTTTAAGGCGATACGCACAACCGCGCCATCGAGCGCAGCGTTGTGCACATGCGTTTTGAAAACGCAATGCATGCGAGCAAATTAGTATGTCCCGCCTGCGCAATTGTACCACGTGTTTACAATTCAGGAATTTTGCTCGCGTGTGGTTATATCTCTTGTGCTTTTTACAAACTTGAGCCTTCAATACAACCAACCATTGCCAACAATTTCATGCTTAAACTGAAAATGCGCGCTTTTTCAAAACGCAAGCGCAATTCCGTTAAAAGTAGAATAGCATCAGAAATATTGACAAATTTTTAATAAAAAAACACTTTTACTCAATCGTGTGTAATTTTTTAAAATCGTGTAAGATATTTTTCAATCGTGGGGCGTATTTCTTTATCGTGGCGTGTATTTTGACATCCTGGCAGTGTAGATTTAAATCGTGGCGTGTATTTCTTTATCGTGGGGCGTATTTTGACATCTTGGCAGTGTAGATTTGAATCGTGGCCCATTTTTCTTCATCGTGGCCCAATTTTTTCTATCGTGGCGAATTTTTGTGCTTCGTGGCAAACCGTTTGTTAATCGTAGCCGGTTTTTCTTTATCGTAGCGCTTTTTTTCTCGCCGGGAGGACTATTTTCTAAACCCGTTCAGGAAATTGGAAAGCAGTGGTATTGGTTATACCTTCCCAAATTAACTCAACCAAACTATGACGCAATACATTTATTTTATTGTCCCAATTCTGGTAGGCATTGGAATCGGGGTGCAGTCGGGTGCTAATACCCAGCTTAGTTTTTACCTGAAAAGTCCGCTCCAGGCAGCACTCATTTCATTTGCCACCGGCACCCTGTTCCTGGTCCTGGTAAATTTACTGCGGGGAGATATTATACCCGACTGGGGGCAGGCAGCCAAAACCCGCTGGTGGATGTGGTCTGGGGGAATGCTCGGCACCTTTTTCATTACTTCGGTAATATTAATTGCGCCCAAAATAGGGCCGGCCCGCTTGTTCGGCATCATCATCGCCAGCCAGTTAATTTTTTCCATCATCGTAGACCACTTCGGTTTGTTGGGCTTTAACGTGCAACCAATTAACCTGAAAAAAATCATCGGGGTCGTGCTGCTTATTACGGGGGCAATCCTGATCCAGTCGTCTAAATCCTCTTAAATTTCGTATTTTTAAAACTAATTCATTCAACAGAATGTACTGCTGATAATTCAAAAACTACATTTCTTATGCAAAAGGCTTTATTTAAAGACCTCGAAAACCAACTGGAAGGAGCCCTACACTACGATGATGCCATGCGTGCCCTGTACGCTACCGATGCTTCGGCTTACCGGGTATTGCCCCTGGCCGTGGCCATTCCGGAAACGGTTGAGGACCTGAAGAAGCTTATTCGCTTTGCTACTGAACACAATACTTCTCTTATTCCCCGAACTGCCGGTACTTCCCTTGCCGGCCAGGTAGTGGGCGATGGAATTATTGTAGATGTTTCCGAGAAGTTTAACAAGATTCTTCATATTGATAAAGAAGGTTCAAGCGTTACGGTTCAACCGGGCGTGGTACGCGACGTACTGAATCACCACCTGGCCCCGCAGGGATTATTTTTCGCCCCGGAAACCTCTACGGCAAACCGGGCCATGGTTGGCGGAATGGTGGGGAACAACTCCTGCGGCCTGCATTCGCCGCTTTACGGTACTACCCGCGAACACTTAATTTCCGTAAAGGCCCTGCTCAGCGATGGCACCGAGGTAGAGTTTAAAGAACTAAGCCCGAAAGAATTTCATAACAAACGACAGGGGGTTGGGGTAAGCAGTCCGCTGGAAGCAAAACTGTACCAGGATTTGTACGAAATGCTGTCTAACTCCGAAAACCAGGAAAGCATCCGGAGTGAATATCCCAAACCGGAAATTAAACGCAGAAGAAATACCGGATACGCTATTGACCAGTTACTGGAAAGTGAAATCTTCACTCCCGGTGGTGCTCCTTTTAATTTTTGCAAACTAATTTCCGGGTCCGAAGGTACCCTAACCTTTATTACTGAAGTTACGCTAAACTGCGTACCGGTTCCGCCAAAGGAAGTGGCGCTGCTCTGCGCCCACTTTAATACGATTCATGAGTCGTTGCTGGCCAACGTCATTGCCATGAAACACGGGGCTGGTGCTTCTGAACTGATGGATAAATACATCATTGAGCGTACACAGGCCAACACTCAGTACCGTAAGAATACTTTCTTTATTAAAGGCCAGCCCGAAGCTGTGCTGATGATTGAGTTTGCCCGACACGATGCGGAAGAACTGGATAAGGTAGTTCAGGGCCTAATCAGCGCACTGAAAGCCGAGGGCTACGGCTACCACTTCCCGGTTTTTTACGGGGAAGAAACCAACGTTGCCTGGGGAGTACGAAAGGCTGGCCTCGGGCTGTTGAGCAATAAAGTTGGCGATGCTAAAGCGGCCCCGGTTATTGAAGATACCGCAGTAGCGGTGGAAGACTTGCCTGATTACATTGCTGAATTTAACCAGATACTGGACCGGTACGGTTTATCGTGTGTGCACTATGCCCATGCCGGCGACGGGGAATTGCACCTGCGCCCGGTTTTAAACCTGAAAGTAGAAGACGGGCGCGGCATGTTCCGGACCATTGCCAGTGAAATTGCCACACTGGTGAAAAAATACAGGGGTTCTTTAAGTGGAGAGCACGGCGATGGCCGCCTGCGGGCCGAGTTTATCAACTTCATGATTGGCGATCGCAACTACGGGTTACTGAAGGAACTGAAAAACACCTGGGACCCCAGGCATATTTTCAACCCGGGTAAAATTGTAGATGCCCCTCCAATGGATACGCACCTGCGTTTCGAGGAAAACCAGGAAACACCCGAATTCGATACCTACCTGGATTTTTCGGGTAACCAGGGCATATTGCGGGCAGCCGAGCAGTGTAACGGAAGCGGCGACTGCCGGAAAACGCACATCACCGGCGGAACCATGTGCCCCAGCTATATGGCTACCCGGCGGGAGAAAGATACTACCCGCGCCCGGGCTAATATTTTAAGAGAATACCTCACCCGTTCAGACAAGCCCAACCGGTTTAACCACGAAGAAATTAAAGAGGTGATGGACCTTTGCCTGTCGTGTAAGGGCTGTAAATCCGAATGCCCTTCTAACGTCGACGTGGGTAAAATGAAGGCTGAATTCCTGCAGCAGTACTACGAGGCAAACGGAATTCCCTTTCGCAGTCGGTTAATTGCCAACTTCACCCGGGCCAATAAGCTGGCCTCGTTGGTGCCCTGGGCTTACAATTTTGTGGTTAACACCAAACCATTTTCTACCTGGATTAAGCAGCTGAGCGGCTTCCACCCGGCACGATCGCTGCCCACCCTTGGAAAACAAACCCTGTATAGCTGGTACAGCAAGCACCAGCAGCAGGGGATCGTGGCTGCCAAAGGGGTTACGCTTTCCGGTAAAAACCCGGATACAATACAGCTGGATAAGCGCCCGGAGGTAAAGCCCTCCAAAGGGAAAGTATACGTTTTTTGCGACGAGTTCAGCAATTTCAACGACGTGGAAATTGGTATTAAAACCATCCGGGTTCTGGAGCAGCTGGGCTACGAAGTAGAAGTACCCCGGCTGGAAGAAAGTGGCCGTACTTACCTATCGAAAGGATTACTGAAGCAGGCACGCATCATTGCCCGGAAAAACGTAAAACGCCTGCAAGACAAGGTGAGCGAGGAAACGCCCATTATCGGTATTGAGCCGTCGGCTATATTATCGCTGCGCGACGAGTACATCGATTTACTGCGGGGAGAAGAGCAGGAAGCGGCCCGCAAGGTGGCGGAGAACACCCTGCTGTTTGAAGAATTTATTGCCCGGGAAATGGATACCGGAAACATTTCGTCCGATCAGTTTACCGACAAAGAGCAGGTAATTAAACTGCACGGGCACTGCCACCAGAAAGCCCTTTCCGGGCTGGTACCCACCAAGAAAGCTTTAAGCCTGCCGAGATCGGAAGAGCACACGTCTGAACTCCAGTCACGTGAAACGATC
>CAZIWJ010000009.1:0-30562 GCA_964542855.1 uncultured Roseivirgaceae bacterium | reverse complement strand
ATGACCGGTCATAGATTTGGTGGCACTAATGGCCACGTTTGCAACATGATGCTTCAGGGCATGTTGAATGCCCTTTAATTCACTGATGTCGCCCATAGGGGTAGAGGTAGCGTGCGCGTTGATATAATCCACCTGGTCGTGGTTTAACCCTGCATCGGCCAGCGCCCTTCGTATTCCTTCGGCTGCGCCTAGTCCTTCCGGGTGGGTGGCCGTTAAATGATAGGCATCGGCCGTCATGGCAGCCCCGGCCAGTTCGGCGTAAATCTTTGCGCCCCGTGCTTTGGCGTGCTCGTATTCTTCCAGCACCAGTGCGGCCGATCCTTCGCCCATCACAAATCCATCGCGATCGCGGTCGAAAGGGCGCGAGGCACCCCACGGATTGTCGTTCCGGCGTGATAAGGCTTTCATGGAACTGAACCCCCCCAAAGAAGCCTCAGTGATGCCAACCTCTGAACCCCCGCTAATTATAATATCGGCCTTGCCCCAGCGGATGTAGTTTAACGCGTCCATAAAAGCGGAATTAGCGGTGGCACAGGCCGATACGGCCGTGTAGTTAATGCCCTGCAAACCAAATTTCAGGGAAATCATCCCGGAAGCCATGTTGCTGAGTAGCTTGGGTATGAAGAAGGGGCTAAACCGGGGAGTTTTATGACTATTGGCGTATTCCTGCACTTCCTGCTCGAAGGTTAACATGCCACCCTGCCCGGTGCCCCAAATTACCCCAACGTTATAGGGGTTTTCTTTATCCAGGTTAACCCCCGAGTCTTCCCAGGCCTGTTTGGCAGTAACAAGGGCAAACTGGGTGAACAAATCGCTGCGTTTAATTTCGTTGCGTTCCAGGTAACTGGCCGGGTTAAAGTTTTTTACCTCGCAGCCAAACCGGGTTTTGAACGCTTCAGTATTAAAACGGGTAATCGGGCCGGCGCCGGATTTTCCGGCCGTTAGGTTCTTCCAGAATTCATTAATTGAATTTCCGAGGGGAGTTAGCGCACCCATACCCGTAATAACAACTCTTCTCATGCCAGGTTAATTTAAACGAGGCTGCAATGTTAACACTTTTGTTTTATTAAGTGTAGGGTTAATTCTATTTAAATTTCCTGGGTTCAACCGTTGTGTGCCGGCTAAAACTAAAAACCACTTAATTTATAGCTGGTTAGTCTTCAGGTTATTTTTTACCCAATTTTTTACCGATTCGGCCTTTAAATGTTAGAATAATGATGGCCTTTTTACAAAAGCGCTAGTAATTAGTTGAGCATTCTTCTTCAGGGTGCGTTTTGCAGTTGATAAAGCCCGTTTGGGCCGGGTATTCCCTCGAATTCAGCATTATTATTATACTTCGTTATAATTTTTCTTCAAATACGAATTGAAGGTTAGTACTACTTTAATTTTATTATGATCACCTGCTGTATTTTTGTGAAGACCGGGATTTTTTCTTTGTGGACGCTTGTATTTTCCTGAAGACCAAATTTTTTCTTTAACGACCGGATGTAGGTGGTTGAAGACGGGATTTTTTTTTCGTTTAGTTAAAAAATATTAGGATAAACACCCGGTTTAATAAAAAAAAGTTATTCCTTAAATTTAGGTTGAAATACCCGGATCAGCTATTCAGTAAAATTAGGTTATACTTGCTGTAATGTTGCCCGGTGTAGCAACCGGTTAAGATGCTTACTTTCTTTTATATTTACCCGTCTTTCGTTTGAGTGAAATAACTACCGTACAACATACAGTTACTACTGCAGAAGCAGACTTTACCGGTCAGTTAAGAATTAGCGCACTGGTAAATTTACTGATCCAGTCTGCGGGCAAATCGGCCGACTCCCTGGGAGTTGGGTTACAAAATTTGCAGTTAAAGGGATTATTCTGGGGTTTAAACCGTCTTCACCTGGAAATTGATGCGGTTCCGCTTTGGGCTGCTCACGTTACCATCCGTACCTGGCCCAGGCAATTGAAAGGGGTATCTTACTACCGGGATTTTGAAGTAGATGATGAAAAGGGGCACACCATAATTCGGGGTACCTCGGTTTGGCTGGCTATTCACCGGGCTCGAAAGCGCCCGGTTGTGTTGAACGAGGGGCCGGATTTTAACCGGCTGAAAAATAAGCTGGCCGGGCCGGAAGAAGTACCCAAACCCCCGGCCATCACAAGCGGCGAAGTAAACCGTGTATTAATTAGGCCGGGCTATTTCGACATTGATTTAAACGGGCACGTAACCACTACCCGCTACATCGACTGGGTGATGGACCAGTTTTCCCTGGATTTTCACCAGCATCATTGTCCTAAACAGTTTACCATCCACTTTATCCGGGAAATTTTGCCGGAAGAAGAAATTAGCCTAAAATATCAACTTCACGGGCAACAATGGTTATTTGAAGGTTTTAAAGATGATAAAGCTGCTTTCAGGATGGCAGCGATGTTTAATAAAATTCAGGAATAGGACGGTTTTCATTAAAGCTGTTCGCTGCCTTACACGTTCAACTGCCTACCAGCAAGTAAAATTAGTTTTATAGTTCCAGTTTCAGCCCGTCGAAGGCTAGCCGCATGTTTTCCGGCAGGCTTTTGTTCACATCGCGGTGGAAGCCCATTTTATAGCTGATGTGGGTGAAATAAGTTTTTTCTGCCCCAACTTCCCTGGCCACTTCAATGGCCTCTTTCAGGGTGTAGTGGGAGTAGTGCCGGGTATGTTGCAGGGCGTCGAGTACCAGGACCCGGCACCCTTTAATTTTCTTCATCACTTCGGGGCTGATGTTATTCACATCAGTGAGGTACACAAAGTCGTAGATCCGGAATCCCAGCACGGGCAGGTTGCCGTGCATAACCGGCAGAGGGGTTACGGGAACGCCGTTAAATTTAAAGGGTTCCTCGTTAATCAGGTTAATTTGCAGCTGGGGTACGCCCGGGTAGTTGTTGGCAAAAATGTATTCGAAGGCCGAGCGCAGCCTTTCAATCACCTGGTTGGTGGCATAAACCGGGATATCCTGCTCCTGCATGAAATTAAACCCCCGCACGTCGTCCAGGCCGGCTACGTGGTCCTGGTGCTCGTGGGTGTAGAAAATACCGTCGACCCGTTCCACCTGGTGTTCAAGCATCTGCTGGCGGAAATCCGGGCCGGTATCGATTACAATATGCTGGTTATCAACCTGAATGTAAATTGAGCTGCGTTTCCGTTTATCGCGAAAATCGAGTGAATAACAAACCGGGGCGGTACACCCGATAGGCGGCACTCCCTGGGAAGTACCGGTTCCGAGAAAAGTGATTTTCATGCCTGGCTTTCTTTATTAAGCAAACCGGTCAGTAACTTTTCACTGGCTGGCGAAAGCCCTTCCAGGTCAATTGCAATGTCTTTCAAAATATCGATGAGGCAGTTAATCTTGCCCTCGGTGGTATAAAATTTATTAATAATAGCTACGTGATGATCTTTGAGGAGGCAGTAGCCTGAGTTGAAACTGCCTTTTTCGTAGCGCAGCTGGTAATTAGATTCAGCAAAAAGATTTTCGAGTTTATGTAAAAAGTGGCGGGTATACTTAATTTCCATTTAATAATTACTGGGTGAGCGAATTAACAGTTTTAACCAGCTTGTCGAAATCAAGCGGTTTGGGCAGGTATTCATTAATACCGGCGTTTTTAAAGTCGTCCATGGTATAATTCTGGGCGTTGCCCGTTACGGCAATAATCGGGATGTTTGATTTTTTCGGGTCGTTCATGGCCCTGATTTTGGTAGCGCATTCCATTCCGTCCATCTTTGGCATATTAATATCCATCAGGATGATATCGAAGTCTTCCTTTTCCAGTGCGTCGATGACCTCTTTTCCGTTTTTAAACGAAAAAATATCAAAATTCTGAAACTGGAGAATTTTGCGGGTCAGGTTCTGAATTACTGAACTGTCTTCAGCAATAATTACTTTTCGGTTACTTCCCATGGGTAAAAAGTTTACGGAGAAAATTGACGTAAATGTTCCTGAAATTCGGAAAACGCACGTTTTAATTCTTCAATGTCGACATTTATAGTTGCAATATCTTTAGATTTTAGCTGCTGTTCAAGTGTTTTCGCCAGTTCTGCAACCCGATCTACGCCTAAGGTAGCAGCATTTCCTTTCAGGGTATGTAAATTTTTCAGCATTTGTTCATAATTCTGCGCTTTCAGGTCAGTTTCAATGGCTTCCATTAATTGAGTAGAATCCTGGTTAAAATCGTCCAGGGCCTCTTTTACAATTTCATCGCCGCCGTATTTCTTCAGTTCATTGAGCGGCTTTTTATTAATAACCTGGAGCTGTTCTTTATTACTGTTTACATTTTTATCATTATTAGCAGCACTGTAATTCAGATAAAGGGAAGCTATTTTTTCAAGGATGTGTACGGGCCGGATAGGCTTGGCCAGGTAATCATCCATTCCGGCCGCAAGAAATTTCTCCCGGTCTCCTTTCATGGAATAGGCCGTCATGGCGATAATCGGCGGTAGGTGCCGGTGTTTTTCACGCAGGTATCGGGTAGTTTCAATACCATCCATTTCCGGCATTTGAATATCCATAAAAATGAGGTCGAAGGTTTCTTCTGCTACTTTTTGCAGGGCTTCTTCACCGCTGGAAGCCAGGGTAACCCGGCAATTGGCTTTTCCGAGAATCTGTCCGGCTACTTTCCGGTTCACCCCGTTATCGTCGATCAGCAGTACGCTGGGAGGGTTATCAGCTATCCGCGACAGAATTTCTTCGGTGTTATCTTCGCCCGGTTCCTGCTGTATATTTTCCGGGTGTTCGGCGGCCGTTTTAAAGGTAAACCAAAAAGCACTGCCAATCCCTTCCTGCGAATCTACGCCAATATCGCCCCCCATAAGCCGGGTGAGTTGCCGGGCAATGGAAAGGCCTAAACCGGTTCCACCGTAATTTTTGGTGGTGGACAAATCTACCTGCGTAAAATTTTTGAATAACTGCTTCCTGGCTTTTTCAGGGATGCCAATCCCGGTGTCTACCACCTTACATTTCAGCAGGAACGGAAACTTTTTGGTACTGGTTACTTCTGCAACGGCAACGTAAATATCTACCCGGCCATTTTCCCTGGTAAATTTAACGGCATTAGATACCAGGTTAGATAGTACCTGGTTCAGGCGGGTGGAGTCGATTGATACGTATTCGGGAACATCTTCTTCGATGTGGTAATTCAGGGAAACCTGTTTATTCCTGGCTTTCTGCGCAAATAAAGATTGAACTTTTTCAATTAAACCGGGTAGGTGAACAGGCTCCCGGTAAAGCTGCATTTTACCGGCCTCAATTTTAGACAGGTCGAGGATATCATTTAGGATGATAAGCAGGTTATCCGAAGATTTGCGGATGGTTTCCAGGTAATCGTTTTGTTCCCGGTTTAAGTTGGTTTGGGCCAGCAAGTCAACCATGCTAATGATTCCATTCATCGGGGTGCGGATTTCGTGGCTCATGTTGGCCAGGAAAGCATCCTTTACCTTTAGCGACTGCTCGGCCATTTCCTTTGCTTTTTGCAGTTCTTTGGTGGTTTGTTTCAATTGAGTGATATCGCGAACCACTCCTTCAATGGCAAAGGCTTTACCCTTGTGAAAAAGCAGCCGGATGTTGCAGATACATTGAATGAGGTTACCCTCCTTGGTAACGACTGAAGCCTCAAAATTTCGGGCCGACCGGTTACGAACCAGTTGACGGATCAGGTTTTTGGTTTTTTTTCCGTACAGGTAGTAATTGGTAATATTATTCCCTAAAACATCGGCCTGGCTGTAGCCCAGCAATTCTTCAACTGAAGGACTAACCAGCGTGATCATTCCCCGGATAGAGCAGCGGAAATAAATATCCTGGAACGACTCAAAAATAGTCCTGAATTTCTCTTCAGAAGAAATTAGGGCCTTTTCCGAATGAATGCGTTCGGTAATGTCAACGGCAAAGCCTGATATTTCATGAACGGCACCATCGGGCTTAATAATAGGGTTAATATAAACCGACATCCAGGCTTCCTGCTTTTTGTTTCCGAGGTTGGTTTCAAACTGTACTATTTTACCGGCAAAAGCCTGTTCGTATTTCCTGTGCCACAGATCCAGGTGTTCCTGTTGCTCTTTGTATGGGGTTTGCAGTACTTCACCTTTTTTCGGTAAAACCCCAAAGGCCCGGCTAACGAACTTCGAGAACTTTTCATTGAAAGAGGTTAGCCTGTACTGCTGATCTACCGACCAGATGAGATGGTTACCACTTTCAAAAATAGCATTAAGCCTACCGGCCTGGGTTTTAATTTGCCCCTCATTTTGTTGCCGCTCGATAGCCAGGGCCAACTGCCCGGCAACAAATGAAATGAACTTGGTGTCTACTGTATTTTCCAGTAAACAAAGTTGAAAAAATTTCAGGTTCAGCAGTCCGGTTACTTTGTTTCCGGTAAGCAGGGGAAAAGAAATAAACGTTTCGGGAACCGTTCCACTGAAGTGTAAATTTTCATTACGCAGTATCTGGCGTAAATTTTCCCGGTGAAAAAAACGATACTCTTTTTCCTTCAGCAGGTAGGAATAGAAAGATTTTTTGAGCAAAACCTGTTCCTGCCGGTAAGAAATGTCATCATTAGTGGCCGAAAAAGGAAACTCCAGGGTTTGCTTATCGTGGTTTACCAGTACAATTTCAAATTCCTGGAATTCCAGCTCTTTCTTTAACTCCTCGTATATGCGGATGTAAAGCTTGTCGATGGCAAAACCTTTGAGCACCGTACCGGAAATGATCTCATAAAGTTGCCTGGCTTTTTCTACCTGTTTTTCAAAACTGATGTCCCGGAAAGACAGGATTAATCCCTGGTATCCCGATTCGTCATGACTGGAGCTAATGGTTCCTGAAACCAGGGTTTGCCTGCCGCCCAGATGAACGATCAGTTCTGTGTTTACAGATTGTTTCTTCTCCCTTAGCTGAACCAGCTGCTGATCCAGGCCTTTCCTGTATCCCTGAACCACCAGATCGTTCAGCGATTTTTTTTTCAGCTGATTTAAAGAAATTTCAAAGTGGCTGAGAACAGCCTGGTTGGCATAAGTAATATATCCAAGCTTATCTACCAGTATAAACCAGTCTTTACTTTGCTCAACAGCCTGGCTTGCCGTTCGCTCAAAAGCTGGTAAAGACAGCGATGCTGCGCGAAGGCTGTTAATTTCTGTAATCAGTTCTTCCCGGGTGTATTCTTCTAAAGGTTTCATTTGTGGTTAAAAGTTATGAATATTTGCTGGTACAACTATCATTACATGCCTTCTGAGAAAAAAATCCTGGTTTTCATTACAGGCCCCACAGCGGTTGGAAAAACAGCCCTGGCAATAAAGTTAGCCCGGAAATTTAATACTGTTGTGCTTTCCGCTGACTCCAGGCAGTTTTACCGGGAGCTGTTTATCGGAACAGCTAAACCCGATCTTTCTGAACGCCGGGCCGTACCTCACTATTTTGTTAACCATTTGTCTGTAAAGCAGCCTTACACGGCCAAACAGTACGAAGAAGAAGGCATTCATTTGCTCAGGGAAATTTTTAAAAGGAAACAGGTAGTAGTGGTGAGCGGGGGTTCTGGTTTGTTTGCCGATGCCCTCTGCTACGGGCTGGATGAAATGCCGGCTATTCCGGAACACATTCGCTCGTCATTGCAAAAGGAAATGGAAACCACCGGGCTGGAACGGCTGGTAAAAGAACTGAAAGCTGTAGACCCGGAGTACGCAAAACGGGCTGATTTGAAAAATCCTCGCCGCGTAATCCGGGCCCTGGAAGTGTACCGTTCCAGTGGCCGGCCTTTTTCTGCTTTTCGTAATTATAACCGCCAGCCCAATTCTTTATTTACTCCTTTATGGTTCGGATTAAACATGGAAAGAGAACATTTGTACCGGCGAATTAACCAACGGGTAGATGCCATGATGGCCGATGGGCTGCTGGAAGAAGTAAGCTTATTCCGGGAACGGTTACATCTACCAGCTTTACAAACGGTGGGGTACCGGGAGTTTTACCGGTACTTCCGAAACGAGCAGACCCTGGAGGAAACAGTAGCGCAGATTAAGCAGAATAGCCGTCGCTACGCCAAAAGGCAACTTACCTGGTTCAGGAAAAACCATGCCATGCAATGGTTCAATGCCCAGCAGCCAACCAGCACCCTGGCCGAACAGATTCAGGTTCATATTACCCGTGAAATAAATGCCCTGTAAACGCTGATAAACAGTGAGTTACAAATGTTTTATAAAGTATACGTTGAGGTTTGTTGCTGACGATAGCAGCATAAGTTGTCAGTTCGATGCAAGCAGGGATTTTGTACGGCCGGGGTAAGGAACCAGGCTCCGGCCGGGCTCTACCGGAACCTTACCGACACATAAACGACTGCAGTTCGTTTTTACGTTTTTCACAATAAATACAATATTCACAACCCAAACAGTGGGTAACTAGCGGCCCTGGCCGAACAACGATTCATTATTCAGGAAAACTGCCCAGTTGGTTCGCTTAGAAAATAGATAGATTGCTCCATTTTGTTTGTTACCACAAAATAAGGCAATTTTCATTCTCCGGATGCCGGCAGGGGCTGAACCGTTGTAAGGGTTCAGGAAGAAAGCCCAACCAGTCTTTTTATCATGTCCGCTCCTAAATCCAGTTGTTCCTTGCTGATGTATTCATTGGCGCGATGGGCCTGTTCAATGCTTCCGGGCCCGCAAATAACCGATTGAAACCCGCCTTCAGCAAATTGCCCGGCCTCGGCCGCGTACGATACCGTTTCAGTTAGTGATTTTCCGGAGAGTTCTTGAATGAACGGTACCACCTTTTCGTGTTCAGCAGTATCTAAAGGCGGAACCGGCGGGTGAAAGCGTTTGGTTTCAATGGCCGCTTCGGGAAATTTCTTTCTCATTATCGCCAGGCGCTCTTCGCAAAAAGCATTAAAAGCCTGGTAAATATCTTCCTGGTTATCAGAAGGAATAGATCGTACATCCCAGGTAAAAGAACAGCGATCGGCGATTACGTTAGGGGCAATTCCCCCTTTAATTTTTCCCGAGTGCAGGGACGTGTGGGGAGGGTGGAAGCGATCATCGACCTGCCCGCTGGCAATAAGTTCTTCCATTTTATCTTCCAGCCAGGTAATAAGTCTTGCGGCCTCGTGTACGGCACTTACTTCCTGACGAATTCGGCTGCTATGCCCGGCCGAACCGTAAACGGTAGTGGTATACACACAAATACCTTTTTGCCCAACCACCGGGTTGAGCATCGAAGGCTCACCGATAATGGCATAAGCCGGTTTTTCCTGGTAGGTTTGGTTAATATCACTAATCAGGTCGGGTGCCCCCTGGCAGCCTATTTCCTCGTCGTAAGAGAAGGCCAGGTAAATAGGCTTTTGTAATTGCTTCATCAGGGGTACGTTGCTGAGGCAACAAGCCAGGAAGCCTTTCATATCGCAGGAACCACGGGCATATAGTTTGCCGTCGCCTTTATCGACCAGCTTAAAAGGATCGGTTTGCCAGTCCTGCCCTTCCACTGGCACTACGTCCATGTGCCCGGAAAGAATCGTGCCGCCGCTTACGGCGGGGCCAATCCGGCAGTGCAAAGATGCTTTCGATTCATCTTCGTTGGGTACCAGGTGATAGCTTACCTGGTGATGATCCAGGAATTCCCTGATGTAGGATAAAATGGATAAGTTACTCTCTCCACCCAAAACCGGGTAGGATACCAGTTTTGCAAGAATTTCAGCCGTGTCGGTTTGCATAATTTAGTTATTTGATGAAAAAACGCCGGTATTAACGTCTTTAATGAATTTAATTAAGCCGGGGAAGAAATGCTCCTGGTCGTCGAACTGGCTCAGGTGACTTCCGTTAGGGCAGAGCAGAAAACGGCCTTGCTGAACGGTACCAGCGATCATTTTCATATGGTCAGGGTCCATGGTATCGTAAGTTGCCCCAATGCTAAGGGTAGGTACTTCAATATTTTGCAACTCGTTGGTAACTTCCCAGTTCAGCAGGCTGGCATTTCCCCGGATACCAAACTCACTGGGGCCTTGCATCTGCACGTAAACCTGGCTGTTGAGGTGTTCGAAAGAGCGGTTAACCGGTTCCGGCCATTCTGCTACCGGCATTCGGCACACGTGTTTGGTATAAAAATGTTCGGTAAGTAAATCCATGTAGCGGGGATCGGAAAAATTACCGGCAGCTTCAATAGCTTTTACCTCGGCGAGCACTTCATTGGGCATTTGTGGCCCCAGTTCCTCATCGGCATATTGGTTGTAAGCCGGAATTGAAGAAACCATGTTAGAAATAATGAGGCCTTTTAAATTATTTTGGTACTTCAGGGCATATTGCATGGCCAGTAACCCTCCCCAGGACTGACCAAACAGGTAGAAATTAGAAGTATCCAGGTCGAGAGCCTGTCGTACCTGTTCTACTTCTTCCACGAAGCGATCCAGGTTCCACAGGGTGGTATCATCGGGCTGATCGCTGTAGAAAGAACCCAGCTGATCGTAATAATAATATTCAATACCTTCCTTCGGGAAATAGCTGTCGAACGACTCGTAAATTTCGTGGGTGGCTCCCGGGCCTCCGTGGAGCAGCAACACTTTCATTTTAGGGTTATTCCCCACCCGTTTGGTCCACACATTAAAGGTTCCGGCAGGGGTTTCTACCGGAATCATTTCAACCCCGCCGGTAAGCTCAGTACCTGTATTGCTGTAATCGAGGTATTGTTCATAATCGGGTTGATTCCCCTCAGCAAGTGTTGCGGGCTGGTTGTTGCCGGCTGGCTGGCAGCACTGGAATAAAACAATCAGGAAGGGTAAAAAAGACAGGTTCTTCATAACTGAAATACTGTAATTAGCGAATAGCATTAATAATTTCAAATGCTATTCTACGATTTTGACTTCGATTTTCCTTGTTACTATTTTCTTCCAGTGGCTTTTTTTCGCCGAATCCTTCATAATCCAGCCGATTTTCAGCGATTCCCTTCCCAATAAGAAAGCTGTATACTGCTTTGGCCCGGTTCTCCGACAGGGTAAGATTATACGCTTCGTTACCAACATCGTCGGTATGCCCGTTAATTTTAATTTTGAGTTCAGGATTATTATCAAGGAAGCTGACTACCTTATTTAACTCCGGGTAGGAGGTCGGCTGTATTTTGTACTTGTCGGTTTCGAAGAAAATATTATTCAGTACTGTTTCTTTGCCGGTTTCAATGGGATCGAGGTATATATCCTTTTCAACGGGAGAAAAATTTCCCGATTCATCCCGGTTAAAATCGAAGGTTAAACTCCTGAACAGGTAGCCTTCCCGGTTAACGTACAGGGCATAAGTTGCCCCCCTGGTAAGCACCATGAGGTATTCGCCGTTAACCGAGTCGGACCGGATCCGGGACATATTTTTCTCCGTATTTACATCGATCAGTTCAATAGCTGCTGCCAGGGGTTCCCGGGTTTTGGCGTCGTACACGTGTCCTTTAACGTAACTGCTGATGAATTCAATCCGGATTTTTTCCGGTACGTTGAACGCGTACAGTTCACTACGGTGGTAAGGGGTGTAGCGGCTTTTTTCGTTAGCGTAGTAACCGGTTTTTCCGTCGGAAGAAATAAACAACGAAACCTGGTCGTCGGAATCATTAAGCGGGTACCCCAGGTTGAGGGGGAGCGACCAGGTAGCACTACCAGTTTTTTCCGCACTGAATAAATCCATGCCACCAAAACCCTTCCGGCCGTTGCTGGCAAAATACAGCGTTTTTCCGTTTACATGAATGTAAGGAGATATTTCATCGAAGCGGGTATTGATGTCGGCCCCCAGGTTTTCGGCCTGGCTCCAGTTTCCTTCCTCATCGCGGCGGGTAACATAAATATCCCGCTTGCCATAACCGTTGGGTTTATCGGAAACAAAATACAGCGTATTTCCATCGGCGCTGAGCGAGGGCTGTGACTCCCAGAATTTAGTATTAACCTTTGGGCCCAGGTTTTCCACTTCAGTCCACTGATCGCCTACTTTCCTGGAAATATAAAGATCGCAACTGCCCAGTGTATTTCTGCCCTGGCAGGAGGTGAAAATAATTGTTCGTCCGTCGGCAGCAATGGTACAGGTACCTTCGTTTTGTTCGGTGTTGATTTTACCGGAAATACCAACAGGAGGCTTCCATCGGCCTTTGCTATCGCGCTCGCACACGTAGATATCTTCATCGTATTGCGGGCCTATTCCCATCCTGCCGGTAAAAAATAATTGTTGCTGATCGGCGGTAAGAACGGGAAAGTACTGTAGGGGCATCCGGTTTACTACATCCGGTAAAGCCCTGGGTTTGAAGTTTAGCGGATTACTGATGGCCTGGCGTGTAAAGTCAATATTTTCGAGTAGCCTACCGGTTTCCTGATCAACCTGGGGTGGGAGCTGAGGAAAACTTTCCACTATTTCCAGTAACTGTTCGGCCCTTCCGTACTGCCCGCTGGAAAAGTACTGTTTGGCCAGGTCGAAGTGGGCCACTACAAATTCCGGGTTGCCTTTTTGCAGGCTTACTGCCTGCTCGAGATAAGCCAGCGACCGTTGTCCATCGCCGAGTTGCTGGTAAATATCGGCTATCCTAAGCAGGGCTTCAGTAAACTCAGGTTCTTTATCCACTGCGTTAAGCAGCAAAGGCATGGCTTTACGAAAATTTTTCATCAGGTAAAAGGAGGTAGATTCCTCGAAATACCGAATGGCTTTTCTGTTCTTAACGGTATAGTCCTGTTTTTTTTGGGGTAAAGCAGGAGTGCTACTAATTAAAATTAGGAGTAAGGCTGTAATTAGCCAGCGATATTGCATAAAAGAAACTCAACTTTAATGGTTAGAAACTGTAGCCCAGCGTGAGGAAAACGCGAGGTTTACCAACTTCATAATTTTCAACCGGATAGGCTACATCGCATTTCAAATAATAACCCAGTAATACGGTGCGCATGCCGAAACCGTAGCTATTTAGCCAGGGGTTATTAAAATTCTGAATTTCAACAACCAGCGGGTTAAAGCCAGCATCATTATTTAAAGGGGGGCGGATTTCAGTATTAATGCTGTTTTCTTCACTAAATGGGTTACCGGAATCCCAGGCAGAACCCACGTCGTAGAATCCGACAAACTCCAGGTTCCTGAAAAAATTAGATGCGATAGGAGACCGGGTAAGCACGCGAACTATGGGTAAACGTAGTTCAGCGGTAAAGCTGACTACACTGGTGCCATTAAACTTGTTGTAATTGAATCCACGCAGGGGAACGAAGTCAACAAAAAGAATATCACTGTTGTCTACCCGGTCGCGTATGGCCAGCGGACTTTCGTCTCCATTTTCATTATCCGTTTGGTTAAACAGCCAGTTATCCTGCCCGCCGAGCAGGTACCGCTGTTTATTGGCACCCAGGTAAGTACCGTAGAACAGTCGGGTGGCGAGGATAAATTCACGGTGAATTTTCTGGTAATGGCGCACATCCAGTTCAATGTTTGTAAAAGATTTATTGGGCGCTGTTACCCCCTGGAAGCTTTGCAGGGTTAATTTTGCTTTTGTGCCTTCGTAAGTATTTAACCCGTTTAACAGCGTATTATCGAAAACCATCCCGGTTTTAAAGCCGGCATAGTGAACCTGGTTCTCGGTGTTTTCTCTTATCAGGTTATTGGGGCCGGATAATTGCTGGCTAACCGACAAGTCGTAAAAGTTGGTGTTAGCGTAAAAAGGTGAAAAGAAAATCCGGCTGGTTACGTTCAGGGGTAAAGCAGCCCCTACTTCAAACTTGTTAAAGATGTACTTATGACGGGTCCGGGGGTTTTCTTCCGATTCCCTGAATATACTGTTTCTTTCGTATCGTGCGTGGTAATCGATCCGGTTTTTCAGGTACTGGTATTCACCAAATACGTTACCACTTCTTAAATCAGTTATTGCCAGCACCCCGCCATAAAAACGGTGGTTTTCCAGCAGGTCGTTCATTTGTGTTTCCAGTTGAAAGCCCAGCCCCCGCAGTTGATCAATTTGCAGGGAGGTGATCAGGTTATCGGCAGTGAAGCGGCTTTGATACGGGAAAGGGCCATCAACAGTAACTTCCTGCTGAAGTTTCCGGTAGCGGGTAAGGAATGAACTGGTCCGGTTCTGGCCTTTACCGGAACGTTGATCGGGATTAAACCGGTCGGAAACGGTTTTCTCTTCGGTTGTATCGAACTCGAAATCATCCGTTTTGAGCGATTCTTTTGTCTCGATATCGAACTGGTAATTTTCGGTATCCACAAAGTCAGCGATCGTTTCCTGAACGGATTCATCCTGCACGTCGACCGGCGTTTCTTCCTTAGCCGGTTTTTTTCCGTTTAATTTTTCTGCGTAAACAATCGGTAAAGAAGGAAAGCCTGCATCGGGACCCAGACGTTCAATTTTTTTAAAATTAGCGTTTGCTTTTCGCCGGGCATCCTTCCTTTTTTTGGCCAGCCTTTGCGATACAAAACGGGCCTGTATGGCCTGCTGGCGCTGGGTTTTGGGGGTAAATATGTTTCGGTAAAGGTCGTAATCATCGTCGTAGAACACCCCGTCAGTTAAATCCGATAACATGATGGTAGCCAACTGGTTTCCCTGCGGGTTTAGGTCGTAGTGCTGAATACTAACCGTATAATTCGAAACCTGGTTGTAAACCGAATCCTTTAAGGAGTAACGGTAAATATTGTAAATGCCCCGCTGGTTGCTGAGGTAGAAAACTTCATTATCGTTAGCGGGTATTGGTTTAATGTCGTTGGCAACCGTATTGGTTACCCGGTGCAGTTCAGGAACTTCGGTATCGTACCGGTAAATAAACAGGTTAAAGTTATCTTCAATATCATTTTTCAGGTTAATATCCTGTCTCGGGCTGAATATTGAGCCCAGCGAGTCGGTAGGGCGGTTACTGCTGAAAACAATTGATTCGGTACCCGGAATAAAGCGTGGGTTGAGATCGTCGTAAATATCGTTGGTTAGCCGGCTTATTGTATTCCGGTTGGGATTAAAAAAGAATAAATCATTTTGTCCGTTCAGGTCGGCACTGAGCACCAGTAAACGGCCCCCCGGCATAAAAGAGAAATCTTTTACCTGGTTAAACCTAACCAGTTTACGCTGTTGCTTATTTTTAGAACTGGTGTTGTAGAGCCACAGGTAGTTCTGGCCGTGTTTAACCCCAACTATCCCAAGCGTGGATTTATCCTGCCAGTTTAAAAGGGGAAGCTCCTTATCAATTTCCTGGTTAATGACCTTGTATCCTCCACTGTGAACGGTTTTGGTCCTGTTTTTTTTCGTATCAAAAACCCTAACCCGGTACTTCCCCCGGTAGTTTTCCGAAAAAGCCACGAATCGGCCGTCCGGGCTCATTGATACGTGGTGGTACTCCAGGTCTGCCTTCCTGGTTCTGCCAATCTGGTTCTCCGGCGACATGCGGTCGTAAGATTCCCTGATTTGCGTATTCATGTTCCGGTAATAATTGTTCCAGTTTTTCAGGAACATTCTGAAAGAAATGCCCAGCGTATTAATAATACTGTTTTCCTCATTTCTGATGATGCGGGTGAGGTTAAGGATATTGGAAATGCTGCTCTTCCCGTATTTAATGGCGATATAATTCCAGATGCTTTGACCGATAAGTGCAGCCTCCCTGCCGGAATACTTCGATAATTTGGGGTTGCTCTCGTTGGCAAAAAGATCGCGGGCCATATCATCCATTTTAACGTCCCAGCCGAAAGCGATGTAGCGGGCTGCTCCCCGGGTAAACCATTCGGGCAGTGAAAGCAGGTATGAACTCTGAAACATGTCGGTTAGGCTTCCACCAAACATCATATCGTTTATCAGCATTTCAGAAACCTCATAAACCAGTTTTTCTTTAAAACTGACCATACTTCCGGTAAAGGCTATTTCAACCTGGGCTTTAACGAAGTTGGTTTGCCCGCCTACTGTGAACAGGTTGTCGTTAACACCTACGTTAGACTGCTGAAGATCATGAACCGAGTTATACAGGAAAATCTTGGTTTTTTTGTAAGGGGCGTAACCAATTACATCAGTAATCCGGTCGAACTGTTCTTCCAGGAAAAGAACAGCCTGGCGGGCATTTTTTTGTCCTCCGGCGTAAAAATAAACGTCGAAATTATCCGATCGGTAGCTTTGCCAGTTAAACTCTTTGTACTGCACGCGGTTTTTACCGAATTCATTTCGTACTTCCTGCGAAAAAGCAGGAGCAGCCAGGAAAATTAGCAACAAAAATAGTAGGGCTCTACAGTTCATTTTTCTTGTCATAAAATGAATAAAATCTTTCAACATCAACCTCGTTAAGCAGGGGTTGATTGGCATGCAGGCAGTTGGCAAAATGATGGGCAAAAAAAGGCACCAGGGAGGCACCTTTCGACCCCATGCCATTAAAAACTAACAGTTGTGGATGGGAGGGATGCTGACCAATGATGGGTTTGCGGTCGCGGGTAGCCGGGCGTACACCCGCTCTTTGTTCTACTACCCGGTAATTTACATTGAGCAACTGGCTGAGCTTTTTTTTCAATTTTAGTTTGCCTTCCGCGGTAATTTCATGGTTAAGTTCTTTGTGTTCATAGGTTGAACCCACCCGGTAATTTCCATCACCAATGGGAATAATAAAGAGGCCCCGGTTAAAAATCAATTTCACTCCTTGCTTATACCAGTCGTAGTCGGGCTTAATGACCATTAACTCTCCTTTAACCGGCGAAAAAGGAAGCCAGTTGAAATACGGATTATGTTGTACGCCAAAGCCTTCGCAGCAAATAACCTTTTCGGCATGCACATCTTTCCATTTCACCGACTGGTTATACAGGTTTAACGCTGAATAATTGAATTTATCGTGAACCAGCAGGTTATTTTCTTGCAACCAACGGTGCATAGACCGGAGCAATGCCGGGATATCGAGATAACCCGACTGTTTTAGGACCAGGCCACCGAACGGGTCATTCACCAGGTCGGGGTAGAGGGCAGCGGTAGCAACTTCATCTACAAAATCATGGAAAGCAGGGGAGGTTCCTTTTTCTGACCACTCGTTTTGTTCTTCCGGATTGAGGAAAGGGCGGTATATGGGCATGTGATGCATAAAAAGCTCCCCGGTTAGTTGTTCAAGCCGGCGGTAGGTACTATCCAGTTCCGGGAACAATACATCTGCGTGCCAGGTTTTTACCATCTTTCGGCCCGTTACCGGGTTGTACAAACCCGCTGCCACGCTGGAAGCCGAAGGTGCGTTAGTTGTGTTAACGACCAACACCTGCTCACCCTTGCTCTTCAAAGCGTAAGCGAGTAAAGTTCCGGATAAACCGGCACCAACAATGATGGTATTAACGTTCATGCCTAAATTTAAGATTTGTTAATCTTGAAAAATACGATTATTAGTAGGATTATTGACCCATGTAAGAATAAACAGCTGTTAATTCACATCCGGGGATGAGCACTGTTTCATTCACAACCATTTTAAAAACTATATAGTTGTCGTTCAAAAGGCATATTCCAAATTTAATTACCCTGCTTAACCTGGTGTGTGGGGTAATCGGTATTGCCTGCTTGCTGGAGAGTAAATTTCTTTTTGCCATTTACCTGGTAATAGCTGCGGGGATATTTGATGTGTTCGACGGCCTGGTTGCCCGGTTGCTGAAAGTGCAATCGGCCTTAGGGGCACAGTTAGATTCGCTGGCCGACCTGGTAAGTTTCGGGGTTTTACCGGCCCTTCTTTATTACGCCTACCTTCAAACCCTTACTGCGGCACTGGTAACCGGTGTAGTTTTACTACTACCCTGTTTTTCAGCCTGGCGACTGGCCAGGTTTAACCTGGATGAAGAACAACGTAATTATTTTAATGGATTACCCAGTCCGGCAGCAGCACTGGCTTTAATATCTATCCCGTTGTTATCCATCACCACCACGGGAGTTTCCTGGTTGAAAAACCCTTCTACAGTAATAATCGTGCTGCTGGTTGGATTCCCATTGCTGGTTGGGCTGCTGATGGTTAGTGATGTTAAGTTGCTAAATATTAAATTTCACGGTTATTCCTGGAAAGCAAACCGCCACCGGTATATTCTTATTGGATTGTTTTTTGCGGGTTTAATCTTGTTCGGGCAGTTAGCTTTTCTGCCCCTGTTGGGTTTCTATATCATTTATTCAATTGGTATATTCGCATTTAAATAAATATAGCAGATGAAATACCTTGCTGAAATAGAAATCATGCCGAAGAAAGAAATTCTCGACCCCCAGGGAAAAGCGGTAAAACTCGGTTTAGAAAACATGGGCTTTGAGGGCGTTGAAGATATTCGTATAGGCAAACATGTTACCATAGAAATCCAGGCAGCATCGGAAGAGGAAGCCAACGGTAAAGTAGAATCGGCCTGTGAAAAACTGCTTGCTAATTTAATCATGGAAACTTATTCGTTCACTGTTTCTGCAATATAAAACCTACCCGGTAGTTTTAAATTAAAACCTATTTTGTGAAAAGGGCAGTATACTTACTGGTGGTCTTTAGTATGATTCAGTTCCAGTGTATGGGGCAGTCATCGATCTTTGCCCGCGGCAACTGGATAAAAATTGCGGTTACCAGTAAAGGGATGTACAAAATTACCTATGAGTTGCTGGCTGATGCAGGATTTCCCGTTGATGACCTGGATCCTGATTTTATTCAAATTTATGGGAACGGGGGTAAACAACTGCCGCAATCTAATGCGGTGCCGTTTTTTAACCAACCCCAGCAGAATGCAATACAGGTGTACGGCGGAAAAGACAGCAGCTTTGACCCCGGCGACTACATTATTTTTTTCGGACAGTCTCCTCATTCCCTCGCTTTTGAGCAAAATGATGAAAATAACTGGGGCATTAATTACTCTAATAATCCTTATTCCGATACTACTTTTTATTTTCTTACTGCCGGTAACGAGCCTGGCCTGAGAGTAGATCAACGGCCATCAGCAGTAGGCAATGGCACGCTTATTACCACATCAGATGGATTATTTGCCCACGAGCGCGATTTATTTTCTATAGTACAGTCTGGCCGGGAATGGTACGGTGAATTATTTACCGGCGGGGCTTTAGCTGAAGTAGTGTTCCCGGTGCCGGGACTAATTAAAAATTCTGCAGCCCGAATAACAACATCAGTTATTGGAAGATCTACCAGAACAGCACAATTAGAAATAAATATTAACAACATTCAAACGGAAAGTGTAGGTTTGGAGCCTATTGTAGCCGAAACCTACAGCATAAAGGGCAGCGTGAATAAACAACAGCTAGCACTTTTTTCCAGTACACTAAATGGTAACTCCGCCGATGAAGTGCGCTTAACCCTGCAGATGAATGGATCGGGCCGGGCTAATCTGGATTATATTTTACTTGAAGCGACTCAAAAGCTGAAGTGGAATAAACAGACGTTCTTTTTCCGGAATAAAAAAAGTAAGGGCCCGGAATTAACGAAATGGGAAATGGCAAATGCCCCGGGGGATATTTTTATCTGGGACGTGTCTGACCCGCTGAAGCCGGTAGAGCAGGGGTATTCACTTTCGGGCGACCGACTTCGTTACACCGTGGAGGCCAGCTCCGGTAAAAGGCTTAGGGAGTTTGTGGCTTTTAACAAATCTACGTTAGCCAACCCGGAACGGGTTATAAGTATTGATAATCAGAACGTTCTGGGCACACCGACGCCAGAAATGCTGATCATCAGTCCTGCCCGCTTCATGAGCGAAGCCAATCGGCTGGCTCAGCACAAAAATAATCGAAACCTTGCCACTACTGTTGTTGAGGTGGAAGAGCTGTTCAATGAATTTGCTTCCGGAACCCGCGATGTAACAGCTATTCGTAATTTCGTGCGAACGCTATATCTACGGTCGCCCGATCGGCTGAAATACCTGTTACTTTTTGGAAAGGGGACTTTCGATTTTAAAAATATACTGGGTAACGCCAACAACCTTGTACCTACTTACGAGTCGAGAAACTCCCTGCACCCGATTTACAGTTATTCTTCCGACGATTACTTTGGCTTCATGGAAGAAGACGAGGGGGTATGGATAGAAAACTCTTCCGGCGATCACACCCTGGATTTAGGGGTGGGGCGCCTTCCAGTTAAATCCATTAATGAAGCCAAAACCGTGGTTGATAAGATTATTTATTACGAAAATTCGCCACTTACCGGGAACTGGAAAAGAAAAGTTGCTTTCGTTGCCGACGATGGTGACCGTAACCGGCACCAGCTCGATGCCGAAGACCTTGCTACTTTTGTAGATGCCAATCATTCTGCTTTTCTTATCGATAAATTTTATACCGACGCGTTCGAGCAGGTTTCTACATCGGTGGGAGAGGTGGCCCCCGGTTTAAACAATGCCCTGAATACCCTCATTAACGAAGGGGCGTTAATTGTTAATTATACGGGGCACGGTAGCGAGCAGGGATGGGCCCAGGAACGTATTCTTGATTTAACCATGGTTAACACCTGGGATAATTATGAGCGGCTGCCCTTTTTTGTTACAGCAACCTGTGAATTTGGTCGCCACGATAGCCCGGTAATAACTTCTGGGGGCGAATTGTTACTGCTAAACCCCAGGGGAGGAGCCATCGGTTTGGTTACTACTGCCAGGCCTGTGTTTTCCAGTTCAAATTTTCGGTTGAACCAGGCCTTCTACCGGAAAGTTTTTTCCAGGGTGAATAACGAATACCTTTCCCTGGGAGATATTTTTAAGCAAACCAAAAACGAAGCGCTGAGTGGCAGCGTGAACAGAAACTTTTCGCTGCTTGGAGACCCTTCTTTAACTTTAGCTTATCCTGAGCGGAATATCGATCTCACTACCGTAAACCAGACAGATTCTGTTGATGCTCTTGCCGCAAACAGTGAAGTTACCCTAACCGGAAAGGTGTTGCTTCCCGCTGAAAACCAACTAGACCCGTCCTTTAACGGTGAACTGGAATATACTTTGTATGACATTCCGGTGCAAAAGAAAACCCTTGGAAACGGAAGTAGCCCGATGAGTTATTCAACGCGCGAAAACGTTATTGCCCAGGGCAAGGTAAAAGTTCGCCGGGGTGTTTTCACCATTAATGCCCGGGTACCGAGAAATGTGCAGTACGGAGAAGGCCTGGCCAAGCTAAGCATGTACGCTGTTCATGAAAATAATAGCCGGGATGCTTTCGGGGCTAACGCCGAAATTTTAATTAACGGGGATGGCCAGTATAACCCGCTGGATAAAGCCGGACCTGAAATTTCAGTTTACCTCGATGACAATTCATACCAGGAAGGTGAAATTGTGGGTAATAATACCCACTTACTGGCTTATATTACTGACGAAAGCGGAATAAATGTGTCCGGGAATGGCGATGGGCAGGACATCATTGGTATCCTGAGAAAAGAAGGGAGCAACATGCGAAAAGAGGTTATTCTGAATAATTTTTTTGCTACCGACGTGGACACTTACCAGGCTGGTACGCTAGATTATCCGCTGGTTGGCCTGGAGCCGGGTGTATATACTATTAAACTGCAGGCCTGGGACAACAATAATAATCTTGGTGTTGCTGAAACTTTTTTCGAAGTTACTGATGAAGCTAATTTAGCGGTTAAAAATATTACCTTATACCCCAATCCGATAAGTGAGAACGAGCAATTGAGCCTCATGATCGATCACAATCAGGCTGGCGAGAACCTGGAATGCCAGGTAGCAATTATGAATAACACAGGAAAAATAGTACATCGGGAAGTTAAAAGAATTTCAGGAAGCAATACCAGAATAAAAAACTTAACGTTTTCTTTGCGTAGTTTATCGCTCAGTAAAGGGCTTTATTTTGCCAGAATAATTCTCCAGGTGCAAGGCAGTGCAAAGAGATATCAGCAAGACCAGAAAATATTGGTTACGAAATAAAAAGTATTTACTACCCTATACATGAAAAGAGTACTAATATCTATTTTCATTTTACATTCTTCAATCCAGGGATTGTCGCAACAGTTAATAGGAAGAGATTCAACCAATCGGGCCATTACCACCTCGGTTCCCTTTATACTTATTGCCCCCGATGCACGATCCAGTGCAATGGGCGATGCGGGTGCTGCCATTTCTCCTGATGCCAATGCAGTATTCTGGAATCCAGCGAAACTGGCCTACATTGAAAGCGACCTTTCCTTGTCGGCGTCATTTACGCCCTGGTTAAAAAATGTAGTGAACGATATGTCGATTTCGTACTTGTCGGTGGTAAAGAAAATCACGGAAGAACAGGCTGCTGCATTTACCTTACGATATTTCGACCTGGGCGACATTAACCTGACTAACACGGCAGGGCAAACCACCCAACAAATAAGCCCGCGAGAATTTACACTCAGTGGTACGTATTCCAGAAAGCTTACAGAGAGCTTCAGCGTTGGGCTTACGGCCCGTTATATTAACTCAAACTTGCTCTCCGGGGCTTCAATCAATAGTTCTACTGCCCAGGCAGCTAATGGTTTCTCCGTTGACCTGGGCGTGTTTTACGAAAGCGATATTATTCTGGGGGCTAAAAACGGCAATTTTGCCGTAGCAGGAGGGTTTTCAAATTTCGGGCCGAAGGTTACCTACCAGGGAGAAGAAGATGCTGATTTCATTCCAACCAACCTACGATTGGGTACAGCATTGAGTATTGACCTGGATCCTTTCAACGCTGTTACTTTTGCCTTTGATGTAAACAAACTGCTGGTTCCTTCTCCCCCGGTATTCGAGGTTGATGAAAATGGAAGCCTTACCAACCAAATTGCCAGGGGGAAAGATCCTAACCGGGGGTTATTCAGAGGGGTATTCGGTTCGTTTAGCGATGCTCCCGATGGTTTCTCGGAGGAAATGCAGGAAGTTATGATTTCAGCAGGAATTGAATACTGGTACAACGAACTATTTGCAGTTCGCACCGGCTATTTTTATGAAAATAAGCAGAAAGGCGGACGTAATTTTTTCACCGTGGGAATTGGTTTGCGTTACCAGGTATTCGGGGTAGATTTTGCCTATTTGCTACCTACCGAACAAAACCATCCCCTGGCCGAAACGCTCCGGGTATCGCTGCAATTTAACCTGGATACCCAGAATGTTGAAAAGTCGGTTACTGATGACCAGTGATTAAGAAAACCACCATTTTTTGGCCGGATAACCTTTTTTAAAGATTAGCGACACAAGAAAATGGTAGTTTTTTATTCAGTAATTAAACTGGTTTAGGCAGGATTACCGTTTTTTTGAAGATAAAGCTGTTGCGATTCGCTGATTGCGTCTAGTGCGCTTTCACGATCTTCCCAACCTTCAATTCCTACTTTTTTCTTTTCCAGGTCCTTGTACACCTGGAAAAAGTGTTCAATTTCTCTTTTCAGGTGAGGGTTCATTTCTTCGAGTGTATGGATTTTGTTCCAGACCGGATCACTTACCGGAACACCCACTATTTTGGCATCAGGCCCTTTTTCATCGCGCATTTTAAATATACCTATCGGTCTGATTTCAATTAAACAGCCCGGGAAAGTAGGCTCCGAAACGAGAACCAGTGCATCAAGGGCATCGCCATCGAGCGCTAAAGTTTCAGGAATAAAACCATAATCGCTCGGGTAATGCATGGAAGAGAAAATCATTCGGTCGTAACGAAACATCTTCTTTTCGTAATCATATTCGTACTTGTTTCGACTACCTTTGGGAATTTCAATAATCACGTCGATTGTTAAGTCATTTTTATCAGGCATAACTAGTTAATTTTTATAAACTCAGATTAAAATAGTGAATCTATTTATTAATTACCCCCGAAAAAATAATGGAAGTCACAATTATAAAATGATTTACCGGACCTAACCAGTGTGGCGACGACAAATTGCGGGAAAACAGGTGTACTACGAACGATATCCAGCTTAGGTAAAACTGCAGTAGGGTATTGTATTGCTAATAGATTAATTGATAATTTCATAAACAATATATCTGTTTGTTCATGATCTCTCAGCGCGTTTTCAAATGCTTTTCTTTTTTAGCTTAAAACATGAACGGTAAATTTAATTTACACCTGATCCAGGTACTTTGCTGCCTGCACGTTGTGTTTAGGCCAACCAGCTAACCTTCAGGCTGAGTAGGAATTGGGTAGCAGGCGTTATTAATTAATTCTTTAAAAAAATGATATAAAGTACCTCATTAATTGCCAATACTATCTTTTTTAAGCTCAGTAGTTGATAATTTATTAAAATTCGACTAAATTACAAGTATAGCAATATTTGTTAATGCAATATTTTCAAGTTGGTATACCTGTGCCGCTTTAAACAATGTTCTATGCCGATTTATCATAAGCTGGGAAAAACACCTCATAAACGCCATACTACTTTTAAAAAGCCCGATGGCGGTTATTATTACGAGCAACTGTTCGGAACCATTGGGTTCGACGGCATGTCGTCTTTAATGTATCACTTACGACGCCCTACCACCGTTAAAGAATTTGGAAAAGCCGTTGACGTTACCCCCCGTTTAGCTGTTGAGCGAAATATCACACCGAGAAAGCTGAAGGGGTTTCACGTTCAGCCGGCAGAGGATTACCTGGAAAGCCGCACCCCGCTGTTTGTTAATCATGATGCCATTATTGGGGTAGCTGCCCCGTCGGCCACGCAAAAGGATTATTTCTACAAAAATGCCGATTCCGACGAAATGCTGTTTATTCACCAGGGTTCGGGGGTTCTTCATACCCTGTTAGGGAAGCTGGCTTTTGAAGAAGGTGATTACCTGATTATTCCCCGGGGAATGATTTACCAGGTTGAGTTTTCAAACGATAAAAACCGGATGCTATACGTAGAATCACGGGATCCCATTTACATTCCAGGGAAATACCGGAATAACTTTGGCCAGTTACTTGAACACGCCCCGTTTTGTGAAAGGGACATTAAAAGGCCTGATGAGTTGGAGGTTCACGACGAAGAAGGAGAGTTTCCCATTAAAATAAAGAAGCAGAATATGCTTCACACCGTCGTATACGATCACCATCCCTTCGACGTGGTGGGCTACGACGGATATAATTACCCCTACGGATTTTCAATTCATGATTTTGAGCCAATCACCGGACGTATTCACCAACCACCGCCCGTACATACTACCTTCGAAACCTCTTCGCTGGTTATCTGCTCTTTCTGCCCGAGGTTGTACGACTACCACCCTGAAGCAATACCTGCTCCTTATAATCATAGTAACATCGATTCAGAAGAAATTCTTTATTATGTAGATGGTGATTTCATGAGCCGGAATGATATTGATCGAGGTTACATGACTCTTCACCCGGGGGGGATTCCGCACGGCCCTCACCCCGGGGCCATGGAGCGCAGTATCGGGAAGAAAGGGACCGAAGAACTTGCGGTTATGGTTGATACCTTCCGCCCGCTTTCGCTTACTGAACAGGCAACGGCTATTGAAGCAGGAAATTATTACCTGTCGTGGCTGGATCATGAAAAGCAGTCGGCCAAATCTTAAAATGTAAGAATATGAACTCAACGGAAGCTGTATATAAAAAAGTAGTGCCTGAGGCAGAAGACTTTTTGCCCATCAACGGCACTGATTACATTGAATTTTACGTTGGTAACGCCCAGCAGGCTGCTTACTTTTTCTGCTACGCTTTTGGTTTTCAGCCACTGGCCAGGGCAGGGCTGCACACTGGGCTGAAAAATCGTGAGTCGTACGTTGTTATTCAGGATAAAGTACGAATTGTACTAACTTCTCCTCTAAAAGGAGGCACTGAAATAGGAAAACACATCGATCAACACGGCGATGGCGTAAAAACAGTGGCCCTTTGGGTAGATGATGCCCGAACCGCTTTCAGGGAAACCACATCAAGAGGTGCTCAGCCTTTCATGGAGCCTAAAGTGGAAAAGGATGATAACGGGGAAGTTATTCTGTCGGGCATACACTCCTACGGAGATACCGTTCACATTTTCGTAGAGCGTAATAACTATCACGGTATTTTCCTACCGGGTTATCAGGAGTGGAATTCTAAATTCAGTTCCACACCAACCGGGCTGAAATACATCGACCACATGGTGGGAAACGTTGAATCCGGGAAAATGAACGAGTGGGTAAAGTTCTACGGTGAAACCATGGGGTTTGCCCAGTTAGTTTCTTTCGACGATAAAGATATATCAACCAAATACACTGCCCTAATGAGTAAGGTGATGAGTAATGGAAACGGTCGGATTAAATTTCCTATTAATGAACCGGCTAACGGTCTTAAAAAATCGCAGATCGATGAATTCCTTGATTTTTACGGCGGGCCGGGGGTTCAGCACGTAGCTATTGCAACTGACGATATTATAAATACGGTTACCGAATTGCAAAGCCGGGGCATTGATTTTCTTCACGTTCCTACCACTTATTACGATGACCTTATTGATCGGGTAGGGAAAATTGATGAAGATCTTTCCTCGCTCAGAAAACTGGGTATCCTGGTAGACCGCGACGAAGAAGGGTATTTGCTCCAGATTTTTACCAAACCGTTTATGACCCGGCCTACCCTTTTTTTTGAAATTATTCAGCGAAAAGGGGCCAGATCGTTCGGTAAAGGGAATTTTAAAGCTTTATTTGAGGCTATTGAACGGGAACAAGAACTCAGGGGAACGCTTTAATCTATTACAAGAGGCTTTAGTGTGCTTTTTCCGTTTATTGCCATACTGAAAATTGTTTGTCAACGTGGAGATAAAAGAGATAAATTACGGGTTCAAGGTAGACCGTACGATTAAACGCATAAAGCAGGAGTTACAAAAACTCTTCAATACGCTTGATTTTGGGATTACTGTTGACCAGTGGGTAATCCTGGATCAGTTGCAGCAGCGAAACGGGTTAGGGCAGCACGAACTGGCTAACGAAACTTTTAAAGACGCTCCGACGGTAACCCGCATAATAGACCTTTTGTGCCAGAAAGGCTTAACCGAGCGAAGACTGGATACCCAGGACCGGCGCCGGTTCAGGGTTTATTTAACTGAGCAAGGCATAGAAAAAATTAACCATATTCTTCCCATCGTTGAGGAAGTAAGAATGGCCGGATGGCAAAACCTGAGTATGGAAGATTATAACCATCTGGAGAGAATCCTGGATATCGTTTTCGATAATCACCTCGACATTCAAAACCGGATTATTGGCAGACTGCAAGAAAAAAACCTGCTGGAAAAAAAGTTATAAGCTTAATTCTACACTGATTTATGCCCTTCCCGGACAGCACGAGAACGATTAGTCCTGAATCCATATCTACCAAAGATCTTCATGGCTATTTACTGGGAGCTATTGCTCCCCGGCCAATTGCATTTGCCAGTACCATAAATAATGCAGGGCAGGTTAACCTAAGCCCCTACAGTTTTTTTAACGTTTTTGGTAGTAATCCTCCGATTATCATCTTCTCAGCTTCCCGTCGGGTGAGGGACAATACCATCAAGCACAGTTTGGAAAACGTAATGGAAGTACCGGAAACGGTGGTAAATATTGTAAACTACAATATGGTGCAGCAAACTTCCCTGGCTAGCACCGAATATGCTAAAGGCGTAAACGAGTTTATAAAAGCAGGCTTTACAGAAGTTGCCTCCGACCGGGTAAAGCCTCCCCGCGTGGGTGAATCGCCTGCTTCTTTCGAGTGCGTTGTAGAAGAAGTAAAAGCTACCGGAGAAGAGGGGGGAGCGGGCAATCTTATCGTATGCCGGGTAGTGCAGGCACATATTGACGAGAATATTCTGGATAAAAACGGTTTAATAGATCCGTTTAAGCTCGATGCCATGGGCAGAATGGGTGGCAACTGGTATTGCCGGGCTAACCGGGATGCCTTAATAGAAGTGGCGAAACCTTTACGCAATAAAGGAATTGGTGTAGATGGCCTTCCTGACTTAATTAAGAACAGCAATATTTTAACAGGTAACGAACTGGGAATGCTGGGTAACTCAAACGAAATTCCTTACGAACAAGCTCGTAAAATTGCTGCTGAACACGAAGAAATCAATATGATTATAAATACGATCACCGATCGCCAGCTCCGTCAGGAAAAATTACACACTATTGCAAAACTGGCATTGGGAAAAAACGACGAAGCCACCGCCTGGGCAGCCCTATTGTCCTGAATATTAAACTACGGCGATAGAACTGTTTACAGCTTTAGCCCAGGCCTGGATACCGCCTTTCAGGTTGTAAATTCGGGCATTGGGTTTTAGTTTCGCCAGCTCTTTTACGGCTTTTGCACTTCTTGCACCACTTTTACAGTGAATCACAACAGTACGCGAGGTATCTATTCTGTTTATCTGTTCAGCTAATTGGCCCAGGGGAATGAGTACACCGTTCATGTTACCTGCTTCGTATTCGTAAGGTTCCCGAACGTCGATGAGTTGATAACTGGCAGGTTCCAATGCCCTGAATGCTTCGATGGTAATTTCTGGCACCGACTGATCCTCAGACTTCAACCCGCAAAACTCTTCGTAATCAATGAGTTCGGTTTGTGTAGGCTTTTCACCGCTTAAAGGATTAGAAGGGTCTTTTCTTATTTTCAGTTTTCTCACGGTAAAGGTTAACGTGTCCATGACAAACAACTCTCCGCTCAGGGGTGCCCCTTCTTTTAATATCAATTTAAGTACCTCCAGTGCCTGCAGGCTGCCAATTATCCCGGGAAGCACTCCCAGCACGCCCCCTTCTGCACAACTGGGCACCATTCCCGGTGGTGGAGGGGTGGGGAAAATATCGCGGTAGTTTGGCCCCCTTTCCCCGTTTTCGTTTAAAAGATTAAACACGCTAACCTGCCCTTCAAACTGGAAAATAGAAGCGTAAACATTAGGTTTTCCACTCAGCACGCAAGCATCATTTACCAGGTAGCGGGTAGGAAAATTATCGGTTCCATCAGCTACAATATCATAATTTTCTATAATTTGAAGTGCATTTTTAGCGTTGAGTTGTGTATTGTGAACCTCAACGTTAATATGAGGGTTCATGGCCAGAATGCGTTCCCGGGCTACGGTAGTTTTTAGTTTACCAACGTCTTCTGTGGTAAAAAGCACCTGCCTTTGTAGGTTACTTTTATCGATAACATCAAAATCAACAACCCCTAGGGTACCTACACCGGAAGCCGCGAGGTATTGCAACATCGGAGCTCCCAGCCCACCGGTACCAACGACCAAAACCCTTGCATCTTTCAGCTTTTTCTGTCCTGATAAATTAAAATTTGGTAAATTCAAGTGTCTACTGTATCGTAGTAATTCTTCGGTAGAAAAGACTTCGGACATGTTATCCATTAGTATATGCGATAGCTTGTTGTTTAATAAAGTAATTTACAAAACTTTGTGATGATCAACCACCAGGAAATTTCTGCAAAAGTTGCCGGGATTAAGAAAGACTTTCCAACTTTTAACCATTATCCGGGGCTGGCTTACCTCGATAATGCCGCAACCAGCCAGATGCCGCAAGCCGTAATGGATACTTTGCATCATTCCCTGGTGCATAACAACGCAAATATTCACCGCGGTGTATATCGGCAGTCGGCCGAAGCAACCCAACTTTACGAAGAATGCCGCCACAAAGTGTCGAACTTCCTGAATGCAGAAGGGGGGCATTGCATTGCATTTACCAAAGGTACAACCGAGTCTATTAACGTGATTGCCAGTTCCTGGTTAAAACCAATGATCCAACCTGGCGATAATGTAGTTATTACATTAATGGAACACCACGCCAATATTTTACCCTGGCAGCATCTGTGCAACCAGGTTGGTGCATCGCTCAGGGTGGCTTCGGTAAACCAGAAAGGTGAGCTAATCATGGATGAGTTAATTGAACTAATGGATGCCAATACCCAATTACTGGCCATTACGCATTTATCAAACACCCTTGGAACAGTAAACCCGATCGATAAAATCATTCCTTTTGCGCACAACAAGCAGGTTCCGGTGCTAATTGATGCGGCTCAAAGTGCAGCGCTCCACTCCCTTGATCTGCAAGTGCTGCAACCTGATTTTCTGATGTTTTCTGCTCATAAAATGTTCGGGCCGTACGGGGTAGGAATATTATACGTGCATCCCGACCATCATAATGATGTGCAGCCTTACAGCCTGGGTGGAGGAATTGTGAAAGATGTTTTCCTGGACTACACCGATTACCAAACGTACCCGTTCAATCTGGATGCCGGAACACCGAACGTAAGTGGCGTCATTACGCTTGGAGCAACTATTGATTACCTCAACCGGATCGACCGCAACTGGGCATTAAATCACGTAAACCACCTAACCCATTACTGCATGAATGAACTGGAAAAAATTCCGGGGGTACAGTTAGTTGGAAATGCTGAAACCAAAAGTGGGGTGGTTTCTTTTGTGGTCGACGATATTCACCCCCACGACCTGGCCAGTTTCTACAACAATGAACAAATTGCGGTCAGGGCCGGGCAGCACT
Organism: uncultured Roseivirgaceae bacterium; assembly: GCA_964542855.1. Taxonomy (GTDB): domain Bacteria; phylum Bacteroidota; class Bacteroidia; order Cytophagales; family Cyclobacteriaceae; genus CAZIWJ01. The sequence continues at coordinate 267 of CAZIWJ010000009.1, read as the reverse complement.
GCACGCAACCTTTATTAGATTCCCTTAATATACCAGCTACCGTTAGGGCTTCGTTCAGTATTTATAACGATGAAAGCGAAGTAGAACGCCTGGTGAAGGTAACCAGAGAAATCATTGATTTATGGCAGTAGATAAAGAGAAACTGAAACAACTTTATAAAGAAAAAATTATTCCCCATAGTAAGCAGCCTTTTCATTTTGCAAAAGTGCCGGAAGCGATGCAGTCGGTTGAAGCTTATAATCCGCTTTGCGGGGATAAATATACCCT